>USCM01000105.1 GCA_900553155.1 uncultured Prevotella sp.
CCTGGAAGTTCTACGACTCGTTTGAGGCAGGCGACACACGCCGCACCTATCTGCTGCCTACATACACATCGTCGAGCGGCGAGCAGATAGACCGCGACACGCCAAGCTCGCAGATAGCGGCTGGCCCGATACCTATGAAGTTTGGCTACGACACGGGTGTCAAGGGCAATGGCGGCGCCTCGAGCATCGATCTCATTATCTTCCGTTATGCCGACGTCTACCTGTCGCTTGCCGAGGCTCTGTGCGAGAAGCCAGGCGCTACGGCTGCCGACCTTAAGGAGGCTATAGACAACGTCAACGTGGTGCGCAACCGTGCCGGACTGGGCAACCTGAAGTATGCCGACTACACCGACTCCAACAAGCTGCTTGACGCCATACTAATGGAGCGCTGGCACGAGTTCTGGTGCGAGAACGGACAATTCCGTGCCGACCTCATACGCTATCACAAGCTTGTAGACTGGGTTAAGTGGCTCAACGATTCGCCTTACGCCGCCGACTACAAGGAGATATATCCGCTGCCAATGTCGGTTATAAGCGACGGCAAGGGTAAGGTGGCGCAGAACCCGAAGTATTGATGTCTGTAGACAAGTAGACGAGTAAACACGTATACAAGTAAAAACAATATTATGAAGAGAACATATAAATATATTCTAAACCTATTGTTGGCTATCGCTGTATCAACGGCAGCGATAGCTTGCAGCAGTTCGTCGTCCGACGGTCCCGACGACCCGTCGACACCCCCTACCGACCAGAAGCAGGTGTTGAAGTCGGTGTCGTACACATCTACCGACGAGACGTTTCTCAATCCGGAGCGAGGCTATTACTCGCAGATAGAGGGCAGCCTTACCAAGGAGGTGTCGCTTGCAAGTTTGCAGGCGCTGCGCAAGAAGGGCAATACGCTTGTAATGTTGATGTATTATCTTACAGGCTACAACAAGGGCCCATTGCCCGAAGACGGCTTGGCGAAGATAGGACGCGACTTTGCCAATGTGCGCAAGGCTGGTGTCAAGGCTATCGTGCGCTTTGCCTATACCAACAGGCAGGAGGGCGAGGACGCCCCTATGGACGTGATACTGGGGCATCTTGACCAGCTCAAGCCGGTGCTGAACGACAACAAGGACGTTATAGCCTGTGCACAGGCTGGCTTTATAGGCGCATGGGGCGAGTGGTACTATTCTACCAACAAGCTCAACAACACGTCGTCGTACAACAAGCTTATAAAGAAATGGCTTGAGGTGTTGCCCGCCGACCGTTGCGTACAGGTGCGTACGCCAAAGTATAAGATGGACTATCTTGCGTCTAACACTCCGCTTGACGCACAGCACGCGCATACGGCAACCCCCCAGGCACGCATAGCCCACCATAACGATGCGTTTATGGCAGACGCCACCAACATGGGTACCTACCAGGATGTGGCTGCCGACAAGGCTTATCTTGCCACCGACGGTCTGTATCTGCCCGTGGGAGGCGAGACCTGTCTGCCGTCTGCGGATGCGGCAATAAGCAAGGGTGCCGATGCCATTGGCGACTTGAAGAAGCTGCATTGGTCGTTCCTTAACGACCTCTACGACCAGAAAGTGCTTAACAGCTGGAAGAAGGATGGGGTAGGAACAACCATAGCCAACTGTCTTGGCTACCGCATACAGCTTGTCAAGGGAACCTTCTCTACAAAGCATAGTGCAGGCAGCGACCTAAGCATAAGGCTCATACTGCAGAACAAGGGCTTTGCCGCTATGTACAATCCGCGCAAGGTGGAGCTGGTGCTTGTATCGGCCGACGGCAAGACCGAGTATGTGGCTACACTTCCAGTCGATCCACGTACATGGTTGCCTGCCAAGACATCCATAGTAGAGCAGACGGTGGCATTGCCTACGGACATCCAGGACGGCTCTTACAAGTTGTATCTTGCCCTGCCTGATGCTTGTGAGACGCTTGCCGCTAATGCGATGTACTCGGTGCGCCTTGCCAATAATGGTGTGTGGAACGAGGCTACAGGCCGCAACAGCTTGGGCGTCGACATAGCTGTAAGCAAGACGGACGCCATGCCTGCAAGCACGTCAAGTGTGAAGTTTGTCAAGAGACAGTAACCCTCAAATAGTATAGAAACAATGTGCAACAATTCTATAACCACCACCACATCAGCATCCGCAGTAGCAGTAGCCGATAGTAAGCCGCAGCGCTTGCAGTCGCTCGACGTGCTTCGGGGTTTTGACATGGCATTGCTCGTCCTCATCCAGCCTATCGTATACACCTGGCTTGAGACGCTCAATCCGTCGTCCGGCACGTTTGCGGGCTTCTTGCTTGGCCAGTTGCTGCACGTGTCGTGGGAGGGCTTCTGCTTTTGGGACATCATAATGCCTTTGTTCATGTTTATGTCGGGCATAACCATCCCATTTGCCATGTCGCGCTACAAGCGTGGGCAGGAGCAGGTGGACCGTAGGTTTTGGCGTCGTGTGGCAAAGCGCTTCGTGGTGTTGTGGGTGTTGGGAATGTTCTGCCAGGGCAATCTGATGGACTTCGATCTGCACACGCTAAAGCTCTTCAGCAACACGTTGCAGTCGATAGCTGTGGGCTATGTTGTATGCACGCTGCTGTACGTCTTCCTCTCGTTGCGTATGCAGATAGCCGTAGTGGCTGCGCTGTTCGTGGCGTATATAGGCGTGTTTGCGGTGTGGGGCAATATGGACTTCACGGTAGGCACCAACGTATGCCAGCAGATAGACAACAGCGTCTTGGGCAGCATGCGCGACGGAGTGGTATGGAACGGCGATGTATGGACCTTCGACCCCGACTACAACTATACGTGGCTGCTGTCGTCGCTCAACTTTGTTGTGACGGTGTTCCTTGGCTGTATAGCCGGCATCGAGCTGCGCAGCAAGCACACACCTATGGCTAAGGCCATAAGGCTGTTGTCGGGCGGCATGTTGCTGATAGTGGCAGGTCTGATCCTTTCGCCGTGGATTCCGGTGATAAAGCACATCTGGTCGAGCTCTATGACGTTGTTCTCGGGCGGTATATGTATGGTGCTGATGGCTGTGTTCTACTATGCTGTAGACATACGCCATTGGGTGTGGGGTACCGGCTGGCTGCGTACGTATGGTGTCAACTCGCTTGCGGCATACGTCCTGGCACATGTGTCGATGGTGTGCGTTACAGACTGCTTCTTCCATGGGTTTGCCCAGTGGCTTGGCGCCTACTATGGGGTGTTGCAGGCAACGGTTGGCGGCTTGCTTATATTCGTCATCTTAAGATGGATGCAGCGCCACGATATTTATATAAAAGCATAATGAAACTATAAAATCTTTCATCATATTATGAAAAAACTAAATTATATTGTCGCTCTCCTTATGCTCGTCTTTATGGCGGCATGCAGCGACGACAACAATGTAGAGAGCACCATAAAGGATGGCCCTAAGCCTACGATGGATATAGCCGTGTCGCCGGAAGTGGACCTTAAGTATGGCGACGTGATAAACGTGTCGGGCATTATGAACGACGAGCGCAACCTCGAGCATTACGAGCTGCTGCTCACCTCAGCCTCTGGCGACACGCTTGCAAGCAAGTATCAGATGCTTCTCGGCAAAGAGTTTGTGTGCGACGACCATATACAGGTGCCTCTGCCCAAGAACGCCGCGCAGCAAGACTTGCAGCTTACGGTTAAGCTCGACAACACGCGCAACGGCGAGGAGGTGCAGACGTTCGACATCTATAATGTGTCGGCACCAGAGTTTGGCAATCTTAACCTTATTCTCGGCAACGGACAGGTGGTGGAGCTTGTGCGCAACGGCGACACGTGGGAGACGGCTTCGGAGACGATGTTCCCTGCCAAGGTTAAGGGCATCATATCTACCACAACCTCGAAGAGCGGTATATGGTGGGGCATGAAGAACGGCGAGATAGCATCCATGGCTAAGGACTCTATCGTGATAGGCGGCGATGTGGAGGCTTCCTTCACTGTGGCGTTCAATCCCTATACCTTTGAGCTTACACAGGGCGAGCACCACTTCTGGGTGCCTGTTGACGCTGCCGACTGCTACTACATCCTTGGTACCATTTCGGGCCACTGGATGGACGGCGAGATAAAGGAGGAGAACAAGAAGATGAAGCTAACGGGATACGAGAGCGGCACCGAACGCTACTACACATGGACTGCTCCTGAGGGCGACGACCCGGCAACGGGTATGTGGGGCTCGACGGCAGCCGGAACATTCCGCCTGAAGAAGGGTGGGGCCGACAGCTACATCCTTTGGGATGGACATAAGATTGTGGTTAGCGGCAAGGACAACCGCGATATGCAGTTCCCGCTTACGGCAGCAGGTCCCTTCACGATACGCGCCAACTTCGCTGGCGGCGATTGCGAGTCGGTAGAGGTGGCTGGCGGCGGCAAGGCGGTTAGCTTCGGCAAGGACGGCAGCGTCGTTGTAAATGGTGTAAAGATGGGTGCGTCGATTGCTTTCTGCAACTCAACCCTGCAGCGCAAGGCTGGCACAAGCTATATATACGAGGGCAAGGTAAAGCTTTCAAAGGGTCAGGTTATAACTTCGCAGTTCGACCTTTCTGGCTTCAAGGGCAACTCGGACCTCTTCAAGGGCATAGGCAACTCTTCGTGGACGCTGACGTCAGGCACCGACACCTACTATGTGCGTATGGACCCGTTTGCCGGCGAGCTGTATGCCTGTCCTACCGGCGCTTATCCCGACTTTATCTATCTTGACGGATGGAGCCTTGGTCCTAACGCCGACAATGCCATTGTATGGAGTGCCGAGAACGTTATACCGCTTGTGCGCAACGGCTCAAAGTATGAGGGTACATTCTACGACTTTGGCTGGGGTGGCGACATCAAGCTGTACCTCTCTTGGCCTGGCAACGGCAAGACAATAACAATGCCTTCGTCAAACTTCACCGGTTGCGAATATCTCAATGCCGCTGGAGGCGACGGAAGCTTCACTATCCCAAGTGGCACCGGCTTCTACAAGATAGTGGTCGACCTCAAGGAAGGTGTAGTTGTGGGCGAGGATGGCACGGTTGCCAATAAGGGCTCGCAGCCATTCACACTCGAATATGTAGCACAGTAACAGTTTTTTTACTGACCGCTCTTTGTGCAACAATGAGTGTTTTGCAGTTTGTATTACTTCAAACATAAGAAGAACAAAAAGTTTGTTTGAAGAAATGAAGTGTCAATCTGCCAGTTTTTTACTTACTGTATTGAGATACAGACAGTTATAGGCTGGCAGATGGCAGCAGAATAAGGATGATGTAGCAGGGTATCTACCAGGCTCACGCAATTTATAGGAGTGGGGGACGCCCTCGTCCCCCATATCGTGTTACCGAGGCTTTGTAATAGTGTTACCGAGGCTTTGTAATCGTGCCAAACCGCCTTTATAGCTATGCTATCGAGCCCCAGTTACCATGCCGCCGCTTCTTTCGGCTGGCACATTGGTGATTGGGGCTGATATATGGCATGGCAGATTTAATGCTGACAAACTATAATTTATTGGTATTCAATAAGATATGGCGATACTGGCAGATTCGTCACTTTTTATGGCGAACGAAAAAGGAATATAGAATATTATATGTTCCTATTTATATTTTTTGAGCTTATTCATTGTTTTCTAAGTATTTTATTCTATCTTTGCAATCGAAAGACCCTTGGAAAAGTGGCAGGACTAAGCAAAAAGTCCCTTGAAAAACGTGCATGGTTTCAAGAAAAGTCCCTTGAAAAACGTGCATAGAGTTATTTTGTATTTCTGTAATATATTGAAAATAAGATGTTTAAGCGTAAAATAGAGAAAATCCTAAAAGAATGGAAGAGTGACGAACACAAAATGCCACTTATCATTAAAGGATGTCGTCAATGCGGAAAGACATTCTCGGTACTCGATTTTGCTCATAAAAATTATGAGTACACAGTCTATCTCGACTTCTTTCAACATCCTGAATATAAGTCTGTGTTTGATGGTGGCTTGGACATAGACACTTTATGTATGACGCTTTCTACATTGATTCCAAATGCCAATTTTGTATCTGGCAAGACATGTATAATATTTGACGAAATACAAGAATGTCCGCGTGCCCGCACATCCTTGAAGTTCTTCAAGACCGATGGAAGGTATGATGTCATTGGTACGGGGTCTCTATTAGGGGTAAGTGGTTATCATACAAACACCTCGTCAGAAGCTCCAATTCCTGTAGGTTATGAGACAATAATCGATATGTATCCAATGGATTTTGAGGAATGGCTTTGGGCGAATGACATTAAAAATGTCACTATTGACTATCTACATCGTTGTTTTGAAGAAATGACGCCAGTACAGAAAGCTGTTCATGAAAGAATGAGACAGTTGATGCTGCAATATTGCATTGTAGGTGGAATGCCGAGAGCTGTGAGTGTTTTTATGGAAACCCATAATATGCAAAGCGTTCTGCGAATGCAACAAGCTATTATAGAGGAGTATAAAATAGATATGTTGAAATATGCCCCACAAGCTGACAAATCACGTATCAAGGAATGTTTCGAGTCGATACCACGACAGTTGAGCAAGGAAAATAAAAAATTCGCATATACAACTGTGCGTACCAATGGTAGAGGGCGTGATTATCAAGGAAGCTTGCAATGGATAGAAGATGCTGGTATTATCCGTCGTTGCTACAATCTGTCATCTCCGGAACTTCCACTTGAAGGCAATGCTGTTCCCGACCAATTTAAAGTTTATATGGCTGATACTGGACTTTTTATAAGTATGCTTGAACCTGGTACAGCGGCAGACATTCTGCATGGCAACCTCTTTGGCTATAAGGGAGCCATCTTTGAAAATCTTGTAGCAGACATATTTGGCAAGATGAATCGCAAGCTCTATTATTTCCGCAAGGATTCGGGATTAGAGAT
>USCM01000106.1 GCA_900553155.1 uncultured Prevotella sp.
CAACAACCCTATATCTGGATTTCAGGAGTGCAACGTGCAGGTGTCGATAAAGACTGGTACTACCGACAAACGCCGTACCATTAAGTTTGCCACGTTCAACTCGATGACACTTGCCCAAAACGTAGCTAACGAGCTGAAGGTGGCATGTGCCGACAAGAACGACCCCGACGGAGAGGTGGAGAAGGTTACAAAACGCCACAAGATACTTTGGGAAAAATCGGCATCTAACGGTATGTTCTCCGTCCACGCACTTTCAGGGTTTGGCGTTGTGATATTCGATGTGGTGAGCGGCCAAGCCAAGGCTTTCGAAATAAAGCAAGGCAAGACCGACTACTTTGAGCAGATGGTTGCAGCACACCAAATTGCCGAGGTCGTTGTAGAAAAGAACTATGTGTTTCGTGGTGTAAAGAACGAGCCTATGCCTACCCGCGACCATGGACCATATATCGTTGCACCAATTGAGGTGGAACTGCCTAAGGGCTGGGCCAACAGCGATATGCGCCTTATTGTACAGCCTATAGCTGTTGAATGTCAGACCGAGGACACCGTAAACTACCTGCAGCCCTTTGTGTTTGAGGGCGACATGTTCCACAAACTGCAGGACAAGCGCATGGCATACGACTATATGGCAAACGACTCGTTGGCAAGAGGATACAACAATCCGACGCCATGGACAACATTGCACAAGGACTCGTCGTTTGTGTTCAAGACCAATGTTAAATACGTAAAGCCAGACCGCCGAAAAAAGTATAAGGTTCCTTATATATACACATTGGAAGACTACAACCATGTGGCAAACGTCTATGAGAACCCAGGCAGCTGCCTTACATACGACCCGTTCAAATTCCTCGACTTCTCGGTGGCATCGGCAGAGATTCCGCTGACACCCGAGTTTAAGGAGGACGCAAAGGCTATGTATGACGAACACCAGCAGGTGCTCGACCTCCGATTCTTGCAGGGCAAGGACATCCTTATTGACGACTCGCTCAATGAGAGCCAAAGGGAGACGCTTGTAAAAGACCTCAACTCGTATGGCGACAAGCTCGTGCAGATAGAGGTACAAGGCGGATCGTCGCCAGAGGGCAGCATCGAGCGCAACACCATCCTTGCCAACCAGCGTGCCGACAGAGCCATAGACATGCTTCGCGGCAGAGTGTCGGGAGCCGTTAGACGTGTGCGCTTGGCTCCTAAGATATATACATGGGACGACGTGGTTGCCGCATTGCAGAAGATGGGCAACAGCGAGATAACCGAGACGGTGAGCAACACCGTAAAGAACAACAAACCCAACGAAGTGTACGGCATATTGAAGAATCTGCCGTTCTTCGAACAGTATATCGTGCCTGTTCTGCAACGTCAGCGTATGATGACCTTCAAGTATCTCGTACAGCGAGTGCACGTTATGGATGCCGACGAGGCTAAAGCCGAATACTTCCGCAACAAGCAGCTGTATATGAGGGGCGAGAAGCACTTCTCAAACGGCGACTTCTACAACCTCTTTGCCACCATAACCGACAGCGCCGAGGTTGACGACATAACTCGCCTTGCATACAAGCATCTTACATCGCAGCCTGCTTGGCGACAGCTGCCTATTGCTCCATACGTGGCAAACCGCATGGCTATAATCAACAACCGACGCGGAACGCCCGACCCCGAGATACTGCGTGCCTTCATAGACACCACCAAGTACATCAACTACGTTAAGGCCATTAGCGACTTCGACAAGAGTATAGTAAACCGCGAGCAGATTGTTACCAATCAAGCCATTTCCTTCTTCCTCGACCAGCAGCAAGACTCGGCATGGTTCTACAAGGGCAGACTGATGGGCGACGTACGTACAAAGAACAAGGCGGATGTGGACAAGCTTAACAAGCTGTTCACCTTCATCTTCTACTACGAGACCTACTTAAGCGGCGGAGCGCTTCCCGAAAGCGTAACTCAGGAGACTATGCAAAGAGCCGAAAGCTATGTTAGAAACTCGAACGTAGACAACAGCGCCGTTATCAACACCGAGCTTCACAAAAAGCTTAAGAAGAAACGTGCGGACGTGGAACCTTTGGTGGACAATATGGCGGACGACAATCCAAGGAAATGGTACCTTAAAGGTATACTGTGGTGCGACGAGGCAGGAAAGGAACCGGCTGTACCCAACGCTACCGACGGATTCAGAGAACTGACGTCGGCAGAAGAGATGGACCTGTCGAGAACCGACCCCGAGAAGTATCAACAGTATCTGGACGAGCTTGACAAGTATCTGGCAGAGAAAAGCAAGCGAGCCAAAGAGCCTAATGTAGACAATGTGCCCTACTTCCTTGCCTTCTTCCAGCATTGCTTCGACCTCGACCCAAAGCTCAAGAAATACTATTTCAACGAGGGCAACGTAGGCGAGAAGGTGCGCAAGAAGTACCCCTACCGCAAGAAGGATATAGAGAGATATCGACTGAAGTTCAACATCATAAAGGCTTACTACGACCGCGAGAAGGCGCAGACAAAGCCTGCAACAAATAATGACAGCGAACAGAATACAGACAAAACGACTATAGAATGAGCAACAACCTACCTTTATATACAGCCTTGCTGGGGCTCACTATGACATTGCCTCATAGTGAAGCCTCAGCCAAGGCCATACCGGCACACCCGACATACGGCATTGCCGCACCCGACACCATCAACTACGACGACATGGAGGATGGCGTGGCAGACAGCTTGCCTAAGTCGAGACACAACACAGCCAAGGAGTTTAATGCCCTTAAATACATTCTCGAAGACCGATACCGCAACTACGGCGACCGCTTCACCAAGCGTTGGAACGACCACCTGTTTGCCGAGTTTGGTGCCGGTGTGCAGCAAGACATCAAGGGATTGGGCGAAGGTCTGTCGCCTTTAACATCTGCCCACTTAAGCATAGGCAAGCAGTTCAACCGTCTGCATACGGCACGACTCAACTTCGGGTTGGGTTACGGCTACTACGAGAACAGCAAGTACAACTACTATCAGACGGCAGCATCTGCCGACTGGCTCTTCAGCTTCTCGTCATACATCGACGGCTACAAGCCCTCCCGACTGCTTGACGTTTCGTCCGTGATAGGTGCCGGCATTAGATACAACCTAACGTCGGGCAACTTTGCCACACGACGCCGATACGAGATACATGGCGGTATGCAGTTTAAGTTCTTCACCGGACCGCAAGGCTATCTTGCCATCGAGCCTTACATGGGCGTTACGTCAAAGAGCCTTGAGAACAAGTTTGGCGGATTCTATGGTGTCAACGTCAGCGCCATATACTACCTCAACAACAACCTCTCTATCGAAGAGCGTATGAGGTATATGAAGAACCGCCCTGCCGTAGTAGACAGCGTGCTTAGACCTTCGCCGTGGCGCACACCTTGGTTTGCCGAGGTTGCTGGCGGACTGACTATGTTCCATGGCTCCGGCAACAGCAATGCCACAAAGATAGGACACGCCACCGCACTGTCGTTTGGTAAGTGGTTCTCGCCGGTTGCGGGTCTGCGTCTTAGCGGAACCCTCAGCACATCTACCTGGAACAAGGAGCCTGTTGAGGGCATAAGCCAGAAGGTAAACCGCCACAACACCAATGCCGACGCACGTGCCGAGATACTTATCAACCCATTGGGATTTGCCCAAAACTACAATTGGGACCGCCCCTATGGCGCCTACCTTACCTTGGGAGGCGGCATTGGATGGCTTATGAAGAGCCAGGAAAGGTCGCTGCACACCATCAGCACCTTCTATACTGGAGGCGTACACCTGTGGTATCGTCTTACCGACGACCTGCAGTTCTTCGTCGAGCCACGCTATACCAACTACAACTACAAGATACCGTATAGCAACGCCAACCGCAACGCACGCTTCACCGACGATGTATACACCCTCAACATCGGTCTTACGGCATACACCCGTGGCTTAAGCTACCGACACAAGGCACCCCAATACGAGGCGCCTGCGCTGCCAATGAGCTTCGGTGTGGGAGGCGGCACGAGCCTCTTCTTCACCCACAACGCATACGATGGAGCGAAGACCAACTACAACTTCGGTGCCTGGGCAGAATATCACATCACACGAATACATGGTGTTCGACTTGGTTTCGAGTATATGTGCCTCAACAGCCGAGAGCCAATTATCTACTCGCTTAAGGCTGACGACGGCACAACATACCGGTCGGGAGCTATGGTAGACTATAGCCATACACGCGGATTCCTGTCGCTCGACTATCACATGAACGTCACCAACTTCTTCTCTGGCTACCAGGGCAGACGTATGTTTGAGGGCGAGATGTTTGTCGGACCAACCATCATGTTTGCCATGTCGAGCAAGTCGAAGCTATCCTCTACCCCACCAAGCGACATCGCCAACCGCATACACCTTAGCGACAAGTACTACGACAAGCCGCTGATGGGTGCCAACGGAGGTATAAAGCTTAAGTTCAACATGATGCCACACTTGGCTCTAACGCTCACACCTCAGGTGCATGTGTTGCGTTACGACCCACAACTCAACGGACTGCATATACTTAAATTCCGTATGTTCGAGACTCTCGACTTTGGTGTGCAGTACGACTTGTAACGACGCTTTAGCCCCTCAAGAGTGGTATACAACTTTAAAACACAGTATTATGATACATTTCAAGAATATACTATTGGCAACAGCTCTTCTTGCTGCTGTGCTGCCAGCATCGGCACAGAAGCACAGCATAAGCAGCCTAACCGACACCAAGGCCACCGTAAAGGCTATGGAGACCATCATCGCCAAGAACGACGGACACTACGTAGAGCCAATCATTGCCGAGATATGCGCCAAGAAGAAGAACAATCCGGAGTTGTGTGTGGGCGCAGCCGACGCCTTCTGGTACAAGACGGGTATACGCGACTCTACCAATGCCTTTAAGTACATCAAGAAAGCAATAGCCGCCAACAAGAACTATGTGCCGGCTTACATCCTTACCGCCGAGATTTGGAACGACTGCCAAGACACGCTCAAGGCTATAGAATGGTACAACAAGGCTATACAAGCCGACACCCTGTATGCCAAGACATACAGAGCGTTGGCTAAGATGAGGGAGAAAAGCGGCAATTACGACGAGGCATACCGCATCTACAAAAGAGCTAAGGCTGCCATACCTACATTCCCTGCCAATCTGGAGATTGCACGTATGTACTACAAAACGGATACCTACTCGGGATACAACAAGGCTATCGAGCACTTCAAGATAGCCGAGGTAGACTCTATGGAGGCATACGACTATAACAGCTATGCCACCCTTTACAAGCTTGTGGCAGAACAAGTCCAGGATCGTGGAGCCAAAGTAGCCAACTACCTCAAGATGCTCGAGATAAGCGAGGAGGGCATCCAACGCTTTCCTAAGGACTTCTACGTATTGGAGGTTGGCTTGGTGGCTGCCGTACAGATACACAATATGCTTGGACAAAGCGAAGCCGAAAAGAAGCGCGAGTATGCCGAGAAAGCAGAGAATTATGGCGAAAGAGCCATTGCAGAAGGCGACACCTTGGTTAATGATGTAATCTATAAGTTCTACGGCTTCGCCCTCAAATACCGCCATAAGTACGACAAGGCGATAAAGGTGTTTGAGCGTGTGCTTAACAGCGACAAGGCTGAAGAGGCAAACAAGGACATCGCAATGAAACAGATTGCAGACTCATACAAGGAACTTGGCGAATATGACAAGGCTGAAGAGTTGTTTATGAAGAACCTTGAGAAGAAAGAGAACAAGGGAACTATGGGCTTCAATGATTATCATAATATGGTAAAATTCTATAAAGAACAAGCCGAAGAGCTAAACGGAAAGGATAAGATTGATGTTCTGTGGAAAGCCGATGCTATGTATAGCAGGAGTGCAGAAAAAGACTTGCAAAATGCAGGATATGCATACTATTATCAGATTTCCTTAAGACACGAAATAGACCAATATACTAATGGAGAAGACAATACACGTGGCCTCGCTTTAGAGCCTGCACGCAAACTGTATGCCTTGATGCTTACAAAGGGAACGCTTGAAGGTGCCAATAAAAGTTTTATGGTAAAAGCGTGCCACTATTTAGGTGTATACTATCTTCTCACAAAGAAGTCGCCTAAAGAAGCAAAGCAGTATTGGGTAAAAATGTACGAGACTGATCCAACCAACGAAACCGCTATACAGGTGCTTACCAAACAATACAAAATGAAGCTATAGCCTACCCCCAAAGCAGACCCATATCTGTAAAACTTTTGCATATTTTAAAAATAAAAGAGAACTTTATACAATTAAAGTTCTCTTTTTACGTTATATATAGTAATAACGGAATACAATAGAATGAAAAGACTTATCGACTTTATAGCCTCAGCAATAGCTCTGATTGTCTTTGCCCCTTTATTTCTCGTATGCTATGTAGCAATACGCCTTGAGGATGGAGAGCCTGTCATCTATCGTCAAGAGCGCATTGGTCTGCACGGCAAGCCTTTCTATATATATAAGTTTCGTAGCATGAAAATCAACTCGGAGAAGGACGGACCGCAACTGCTGCTCGACGGAGCGCTTAGCGACCCACGACTTACACGCACCGGCAAATGGATGCGCGCGCACCACCTCGACGAGCTGCCTCAGCTTTGGAACGTATTTAAGGGCGACATGGCTTTTATAGGATACCGCCCCGAACGCAAGTTCTATATCGACCAGATTATGCAGCACAATCCACGCTATGCCGAGCTATACGCCATCCGCCCCGGCGTAACCTCGTACGCCACGCTGCACAACGGCTATACCGACACTATGGAGAAGATGCTCCGCCGACTCGACTTCGACCTCTATTATCTCGAACACCAGAGCCTGTGGACCGACATCAAGATTC
>USCM01000107.1 GCA_900553155.1 uncultured Prevotella sp.
TTTTTCATCATTATCGTCACTATGAGGGTCTACGTCTGCTACCCTCTGTCTGTGACTCGAAATTAATTCAGCAGACCCTAATTATACAGGAACTACTCAGACCTTGCAGGACCCTACACAGGAAAAGTCGTACTTCAAGCAGACTTCGTCTCGCACCGACTTCTACAGCGTGTCGGGCTTCCTCAACGGTCATAAGACCTTTGCCGGCAAGCACAACACCAGTCTGACGCTTGGCGCTCAGTACGAGCTTAAGGACAACGAGATGTTTGGAGCAAGCTACACCGACATCCTCGACGGACTCGACGTTATCAACGGCAACGGCACCCTTACACTGACAGGCGACGAGAAGAACACTTATCGCAACGCCATCATGTCTTACTTCGGACGCTTGAACTACGACTTCGACTCAAAGTATCTGCTCGAATTCAACGGCCGTTACGACGGCAGCTCGAAGTTTTTGCCTGAGAATCGCTGGGCTTTCTTCTGGGGAACCTCTATAGGATGGCGTATCAACGAGGAAGCTTTCCTTAAGAATGTAAAGTGGCTGAGCAACCTTAAGCTGCGTGCGTCGTACGCCGAGATGGGCTCGCAGAGCGGTATCGACAACTACGATGGCTACCAGTTCTACAACCTCCATACGCTCAACGGCGCTTATGTGGGTAGCGACAAGCTTACGTACATCGCCACTAACGGCAAGTTTGCTTCGACAACACGTCAGTGGGAGCGCATCAAGAACTATAACGTGGCTCTCGACTTCGGCTTCCTCAACAATCATCTCACCGGTACTGTGGAGGCATTCCTCAAGAAGAACGACAATATGCTCGTAGCCATTACCTATCCTGCCATACTTGGCGACGCTGCACCTACAGCCAACTCGGGCAAGTTTAAGGACTGGGGCTTTGAGGGAAGCATCAACTACAGCGGTCGTATTGGAGAGGTAGACTATCATGTAGGAGGCAACATCACCTTCACCCGCAACGAGCTTACCGACTTTGGAGGCACAAGCGTGCTTAAGTCGGGATATACAAGCACACAGCAGGGCTACTCGTTGAACTCGATCTTCGGTCTGCGTTATGGCGGCAAGATACAGAACGAGGAACAGCTTAAGGCTTACCTCAATAAGTATTATGCCAACAACGGCATCAACATGCCGTCCAACCTCCGTGTGGGTGACAATATGTATTGCGACGAAAACGGTGACGGCGTGCTCGACTACCGCGACTATATCTACCTCGGAAGCGACTCGCCAGAGATAAGCTACTCGTTCAACGCTGGCGCATCATGGAAGGGCATCGACTTCAACATCGTGTTCCAAGGCTCAGCCAACCGCTTTGTATATCGTGGTATAGACTCTTGGACAGTGCCATTCCGCTCGCTCTATATGAACAGTACAACATCGAGCTTTGGCAACACATGGAGCGTGGACAACCCTAACGCCTACTATGCACCGTACACAACGGATGCCAATATCATCAACTATAACTACCAGGCCAACTCGCTTACGGCTCAGGACGGACGATACATCCGTCTTAAGAACCTCACCATTGGCTACAGCCTCCCGGCACAGGTGCTTAAGAAGATAGGCTTTGTAAATGCCGCCCGCATCTACTTCACTGGCGAGGACCTTTGGGAGAGTACCAAGATATCGGATGGTTGGGATCCTGAGGCAAAGCGCAATGCAAGTGGAACACAGCGTTATCCTTTCACAAGAAACTTCACGTTTGGAATGAACCTGACCTTTTAAGGGAAAAGTGAAAAGTGAAAAGTGAAAAGTGAAAAATCCAATAGTGAAAGGGTAAAAAGTAAAAAGGTAAAACAGTAAATAGAACAAAGTATGAAATCATATATTAAATCAATAAAGCTTGCTTGTATGGCAATGGCAAGTATGGCAATGGTCAGTTGTCTCGACTTCTCGCCAGAGGCGCAGATGAACGACGACAGCGTATGGTCGAAGGCTAACAACTTCCAGCTCTTTGCCAACCAGTTCTATGGTTACACCCACGACATACAGAGTGGTGCAAGCTATCAGTATGCCGTAAGCGACGGCCCTCACAGCGATACGCGCAGCGACCTTATCGCAGGTGCCAATGTCAACGTTTATAGCCAAGGTACCAACACCATTCCGCAGAGCGACGGCAACTATACTACATTGTATAGACAGATATACTATACCAACTTGCTGCTTAAGAAGGCTGCATCGTTTGACAATAAGGAGGCTATCGCGGTGCCGGTGGCAGAGGCTAAGTTCTTCCGTGCCTACTGCTACTTCGAGTTGGTACAGCTCTATGGCAACGTCATTCTTCTGACAGAGCCGGTGGATATGGACTCGCCTAAGATGAACGCACAGCGCGACGACCGCTCATTAGTTATCGACCAGTGTGTAAAGGACCTTCAGGAGGCAGCCAAGGATCTGCCCGAGACGGTTAGCGAGGCAGGACGTCTTACATGCGATGCCGCCAACGCAATGCTGTCGCGTGTGGCTCTGTACGAGGCAACATGGCAGAAGTTCCACACAGGCGGTGCCGATGCCACTACCAATTCGGAGCGTGTGACATCCCTGCTCAACACTGCCAAGACAGCTGCCAAGGCTGTTATGGAGGGCAAGCGCTACAAGCTGTTCTACAGCGACAAGCTCGGTACAGAGAGCTATCGCTATATGTTCATCCTTGAGGACGAGAAGTGCAACCCTGCCGGACTGACCACAAAGGACAACACCGAGTACATCCTTGCACGCCGCCATAAGGCTACAGATGGTGTAAACCTTAACATTACTAAGGCTTATCTCACCAACGCTGTATATCCTACCCGCAAGCTTGCCAATATGTACGTATGCCAGAACGGTCTGCCTATAACCTACAACGGCACAACCAACGCCATGTTCAAGGGCTACGACAAGGCTACATCCGAGTATCAGAACCGCGACAACCGTATGCTCACCACCCTTGCACCAAGTGGCACAAAGGTGTGGGACAACACCATAGACCACTGCCGCACAGCGTGGGACGACTCTGACCTTGCACGTGCCAAGGAGGTGGGAGTAACAGTCAACAGCGGATATCAGACACACAAGTGGGCTGTGGAGCGCCATGTGGCAGACCGCTTCGAGTGCATGGACTTCCCTGTAATACGTTATGCAGAGGTGTTGCTCAACTTTGCTGAGGCCGTATACGAGCTTCAGGGACGCATCTCCGACTCGGACCTCGACAAGAGCCTCAACCTTGTTCGTCTGCGTTCAAACCCCAATATGGTTAAGCTTAGCAACGCGCTGGTCGACAACAACGGCCTCAGTATGCGTGAGGAGATTCGCCGCGAACGCACCGTAGAGCTTACCTTCGAGGGATTCCGCATCGACGACCTCAAGCGTTGGGCTACCGCTCCGGTGGAGATGCCACAGGATCAGCTTGGCGTTAAGTGGAAAGGAACACAGTTTGAGACACTTTGGGCTAACCAGAGCCGTCAGCTCAACAGCGAGGGCTGCATCATCATGTACGACAACCGCAAGTGGGACGACAAGCTCTACCTCTATCCGCTGCCTTCAGACCAGCTGCAGCTCAACCCTAACATCGGACAGAACCCGGGCTGGGAGAAGTAAGGTAAGTGAAGAGTGAAGAACGAAGAGTGAAAAATTCATTTGCTGATTTAAAATTATAAGACAATGAAACGAAATAATAATAAGATATACATCATGATGCTGATGATGGGTTTAGCTACAGCAGCCATGACATCATGCAGCGACGACAATGAGGGAGGCAATCTCTACTCGGCTGTCATTCCGTCTAAGGTAGAGTTCAATTTGCCTGAGGCTCAGCAGCAACTCGTCTATACCGACGCCACTGGCGCCAAGTGTCTGCCCTTGGTTAAGGGCGAGACACTGCAACTACAGTATACAATGACACCAGAGGACGTTACCTATAACGATGTGCAGTGGACGTCGTCTAATGTCGACTTTGCCACCGTCAGCGACCAGGGACTTGTAACCGCAGTCAACGGCGACGGCTACTCAATAGTGCAGGTGGCCCCAGTGGGATTGCACGAGGGTAGCGGCATCAATGCCAACCTCAAGGTTGTGGTGTCGTCGGAGATGCGCAAGGCTACAGCCATCACCGTTACATCTACCTCTACAGAGGTTTATGCAGGCGACACTCTGCACTTCTGCGCCTTCATTGCTCCCGACAATTCTACATATAAGACGGTTAAGTGGAGCGTAGACAACGAAGCAGCAGCTTCTATCGACCCTATGACAGGCATCCTTACAGCCAAGCAAGCCGAAGCATCAACAACACCTGTAAAGGTTATTGCAACGGCTCTTGACGGCTCGGGCGTTGTAGGCGAGAAGAGTGTAAACGTCAAGAAGATAGTATCGCCGGAGAGTGTGGCTATCGACCAGACCTTCTCGGCAGCCAACGGCTACGAGTGTGCCTTGAACGAGCAGACGCTCAACCTTGGCTTCACCACAGTTCCTGCCGAGTGTACAACCTCGCTTCTTAAGTGGACATCAAGCGACGAGTCGATTGCTACGGTCGACGCAGGTGTCGTTAGTTTCAAGGGATTCGGCAAGGTTACTATCACCGCAGCCACACCCGACGGCAAGACAAGCAGCATCGAGCTGAATATACCTTGCGGCTTAGTGCGCGAGACCTACCGCAATGAGAACCACTACAGCTTCCGTCCAGCCAATGCATCTACTAAGTATACATGGGGCAACGGCTTCCTAACCGTAACTACAGCAGCAACCAATGCCACAACACAGCGTGCCGACCTTAAGTGGTACGACCTGCCGCTTACTCTCCATGCAGGCAACTATCCGGTGCTCGCCATTAAGATAGAGGATGCCAAGGACCTCGGCATCGGTGTTAAAAGCCGCAACTTAAATATGGATGCTGTGGGCAAGAGCGAGAGCGGCAAGGAGTATAAGGCGCTCGGTGGCGGCAACAACAAGTGGAGCAACGAGCTTAAGTGTGCCGATGGCAGCCGTGTATTCATCTACGATCTCTCTAAGGTGGCGTTCGGTACAGGCGGTGTGGCTCCTACCAACGAGTCGATATCGTTCAGCATCTTCCAGCTTAAGTATGCCGACATCAAGACCATCGACCACAGCTTCAACTACAAGGTGTACTGGATGCAGACCTTCAAGAGTGTTGCCGATGTAGAGAACTATGTAAAGAAGGTGGACCATGTGGAATACGACGTGGTGAAGTAGAAACTCCATGAGTTGCCCATTACGTATATATCACAGCAATTCCGTATTCTTAATAAAAGGAAACAACAATGAACAAGAAATGTTTAATCATAGCAGGTATGGCAGCACTCGTGTTGCTGCCAACCTCTTGTAGAGAGAACGAGTTTGGCTCTGTAGACCTTACAATGCCCACCACTCCTACAACACCCGATGTAGATGCTACATACACATTCAACCATCCTTGCGCCATGTACACGGCAGACGACTTTGCACGTGTCAAGGCAGAGTTGGATGGCAACACAATCCCGGAGGTAACGCAAGCCTTCGCGGCATTGAAGGCCAGTCCTTACTCGTCGCTGTCGCGTATGCCCGAGCCACAGGAGCTTATCGTACGTGGCGACCCTAAGGGCACCGGTATCGACAAGGAGAATTATGCATACGCCATGCGCGATGCTGCAGCTGCCTATCAGACGGCTCTTATATGGAAGCTTAGTGGCGACGAGGCATACGCCAACAAGGCTATAGAGATAATGAATGCCTGGGCTAAGAAGTGTAAGAAGATAGCGTCGAACGATGCCAACCAGGTGCTTGCAGCCGGTGCACAGGGCTACACCTTTGCTTGTGCTGCCGAGATGATGCTTGGCTACAGTGAATGGAACGCAGGCGATGTGGCTAAGTTTAAGCAGTGGATGCTCGACGTATTTGCCACAAAGAACAAGGATTTCCTTGAGCATAAGAATGCTAACACTTGTGCCAAGCACTACTGGAGCAACTGGGACCTCGTGAATATGTGCTCGTATATGGCTATAGGTATTCTTACTGAGAAGAGCGATATGGTGAACTATGTGGTAAACTACTTCTATAAAGGTCCGGGCAATGGTTGCATCAACTACCTCATCAACGGCGACCTCTTGGCAGACCCACTTGGTTCGGGAGAGATGCTTGCACAGGATCAGGAGAGCGGACGCGACCAGGGACACGCACAGATGTCGGCAATGGTGACAGCCAACCTTGCCCAGATGGCTTACTCGCTGTACGAGCAGAACAAGCTGAATGCCGATGCTGCCAAGCTCGACTTCTTCGCTGCCAACGACAACGCTCTGCTGAAGCTTGGCGAATATGTGGCTCTCAGCAATCTGCGCAATGGTTCGGACAATGCAAACAAGGAAGGTCAGTGGCTTGTCGCGGCAGCTAATATGCCGTTCAACAAGTTGGAGTATTGTGTGGGATGCTCTTGCCGCGACAAGAACCATAGCGCCGTACACACTTCTTTGGCTGACGACGCAGGTCGTGGCTCGGTGCGTCCGGGTTGGGAGATTTACTACAACCACTACGCCAAGGTAAAGGGTCTGACCTCAGGCTTTATATATGTAAAGCAGATGGCAGACAAGATGCGACCAGAATGTGGTTCTGGTGACAGCCGCTATGGCAACAACTCGGGTGCTTTCGACCAGTTGGGATGGAGCACATTGATGTTGTATAGATAATAAGATTATGGGAGATATGGCAATAGGCTGTATCTCCCTTCTTTTTTACAAACGCCTAATTGTTACTTTAAACCTATCCAATGCTTAACGAAAGTTAAATCTTCAGTGCTCTCATTTTCTTTTACGTATTAGTTGTCTTGCATCCGTTATTATA
>USCM01000108.1 GCA_900553155.1 uncultured Prevotella sp.
TTGCGCTGCCCTAACGGCGACCTGCCCGTAACTCACCTATCAGGTGGCGAGCGCCGCCGTGTGGCTCTGTGCCGCCTGCTGCTTCAGAAGCCCGACGTGCTGCTGCTCGACGAGCCTACCAACCACCTCGACGCCGAGAGCATCGACTGGCTTGAGCAGCACCTGCAGCAATATGAGGGCACCGTTATAGCCGTAACACACGACCGCTACTTCCTCGACGACGTTAGCGAGTGGATATTGGAGCTTGACCGTGGCGAGGGTATTCCTTGGCATGGCAACTACTCTTCTTGGCTTGAGCAAAAGACCACGCGCATGATGCAGGAGGAGAAGCAGGCTTCAAAGCGCCGCAAGGCTCTTGAGCGCGAGCTCGAATGGGCACATATGGCTCCTAAGGCACGCCAGGCAAAGGGTAAGGCGCGTCTTAACGCATACGAGCAGATGCTTGGTCAGGAGCAGAAGGAGCGCGAGGAGAAGCTTGAGATATTTATCCCTAACGGTCCGCGTCTTGGCAACAAGGTTATCGAGGCACAGCACGTAAAGAAGGCGTTTGGCGACAAGGTGCTCTTCAACGACCTCAACTTTATGCTTCCGCCTAACGGCATCGTAGGCGTTATTGGTCCTAACGGTGCTGGTAAGACTACCCTATTCCGCATGATTATGGGTCTTGAGCAAGCCGATGGCGGCACATTCGAGGTGGGCGAGACAGTGAAGCTTGCATACGTCGACCAGCAGCATAAGGACATCGACCCGAAGAAGTCGGTTTACGAGACCATCTCTCAGGGCAATGAGACCATACGTATGGGTGGACGCGACGTCAACGCACGTGCTTACATCTCACGCTTCAACTTTGCCGGTACCGACCAGTCGAAGCTCTGCGAGACCCTGTCGGGTGGCGAGCGCAACCGCTTGCAGTTGGCTCTTGCCCTTAAGCAGGAAGGCAACGTGCTGTTGCTCGACGAGCCTACCAACGACATCGACGTAAACACATTGCGCGCGTTGGAGGAAGGTCTTGAGGGATTTGCAGGCTGTGCTGTGGTTATCAGCCACGACCGTTGGTTCCTCGACCGTATCTGTACCCACATCCTTGCATTCGAAGGCAATGGCGAGGTGATCTTCTTCGAGGGCAGCTACTCTGACTATGAGATTAACAAGGCTCGCCGCCTTGGCAACGAGGACATCAAGAAAGGACGCTATCGCAAGCTGATGGACGACTAACACAAAAAGCCCACAAGTCTTGCGACCTGTGGGCTTTATTGTTATATGATTTGAGAGTATTACATACCCTGGTTGATTGTACGCGACAATACGTCGAGCTGCTGTTCGCGTGTAAGCTTGACGAAGTTCACGGCGTAACCGCTGACACGGATAGTGAGCTGCGGATACTTCTCAGGATGCTCCATAGCATCAAGAAGCAGGTTGCGGTCGAACACGTTGACGTTGATGTGCTGTCCACCAGTAGGTGTGAAGTAGCCGTCTAGCAACGACACGAGATTGGCCGACTGCATATCCTTGGTCTTGCCAAGAGCCGAAGGCGAGATAGCGAAGGTATAAGAGATACCATCGCGTGAGTGCTGGAACGGAAGCTTGGCAACCGAAGCAAGAGCAGCAACAGCACCCTTGATGTCGCGTGCGTTCATTGGGTTGGCACCCGGAGCAAACGGAACACCCTTCTCACGACCGTCAGGTGTAGCACCTGTGTTGCGGCCATACACTACGTTAGATGTGATGGTGAGCAAACTCTGTGTAGGAACAGCGTCGCGGTAGGTGCGGTGCTGACGCAGATACTCCATAAACTTCTCTGTAATGTCAACAGCAATAGCGTCGGTCTCGTCGCAGTTGTTGCCAAACGGAGTATACTCGCCCTCCTCTATCTTATAGTCGACAGCCAAGCCCGACTCGTCGCGAACGATGCGAATCTTGCAGTGCTGCATGGCAGCAATAGAGTCGGCTACGATAGACAGGCCTGCAATACCGGTAGCGCGTGTACGCTCTACATCGCCATCGTGCAATGACATCTCGAATGCCTCGTAGTCGTACTTGTCGTGCATGTAGTGGATAATCTTCAGAGCGTTGACGTATGTCTTGGCAAGCCAGCGCATCATCTGCTCAAACTTAGGCATAAACTCCTCGTAGCTGAGGTAGTCGCCTGTGATAGGAGCAAAGCGAGGGCCAATCTGCTCGCCAGACATCTCGTCGCGTCCACCGTTGATAGCGTAGAGCATACACTTTGCAAGGTTGGCACGGGCGCCGAAGAACTGCATCTGCTTGCCTATCTTCATTGGCGATACGCAGCATGCAATGCCATAGTCGTCGCCGAGGTCTGCACGCATAAGGTCGTCGTTCTCGTACTGGATGGCGCTTGTGTCGATGCTCACCTTTGCGCAATACTTCTTCCAAGACTCCGGCAGACGCTCGCTCCAAAGCACTGTAAGGTTAGGCTCTGGCGAAGGCCCCATGTTGTAGAGAGTATGGAGGAAACGGTAGTCAGTCTTTGTAACCATCGAACGGCCGTCGATGCCCATACCACCAATAGAAGCTGTAGCCCAGATTGGGTCACCAGAGAATAGGTCGTTGTACTCGGGAGTGCGGAGGAAACGAACGATACGCAGCTTCATAATCATCTGGTCGATAAGCTCCTGTGCCTCTTCCTCTGTAAGGGTACCATTCTTCAGGTCGCGCTGGATGTAGATGTCGAGGAACGCACAAACACGGCCAAGCGACATAGCGGCACCGTCCTGATCCTTAACAGCTCCAAGATAGCCGAAGTAAGTCCACTGAACAGCCTCACGAGCGTTGGTAGCCGGATGAGTGACGTCGAAACCATAAGCTGCACACATGCGCTCAAACTGCTTGAGAGCCTGTATCTGCTCAGAGATTTCCTCGCGCTGACGTACTATCTCCTCGGTAAACTCCTGGATGTCGATGCGCTTGAAGAAACGCTTCTTCTCCTCGATAAGGTTGGCTGTACCATAAAGCGCGATACGACGATAGTCGCCGATGATACGACCACGGCCGTAAGCGTCAGGCAGACCAGTGATGATGTGGGCATGACGTGCAGCCTTGATGTCATCGTTATAAGCCGAGAAAACGCCCTCGTTGTGGGTCTTGCGATACTTGGTGAAGATAGTCTTTGTAGCAGGATCGAGCTCGTAGCCATACGACTTAAGAGCCTTCTCTACCATACGTATACCACCCTTCGGGAATATGCCACGCTTCAATGGCGCGTCGGTCTGCAAGCCGACAATAACCTCGCTGTCCTTATCTATATATCCAGCTCCATACGTGTCAATGCTCTGAGGCATCTTTGTCTCGGCATCATAGACACCCTTTTCGCGCTCTACCTCAAACATCTTTGAGAGAACATCCCACAGATGAAGGGTGCGCTCGGTAGGACCTACGAGAAAGCTCTCGTCGCCATTGTATGCTTCGTAGTTAGCTTGGATAAAATCACGCACATCGATTTCGCGCTTCCAATTAGAACCTTTGAAATCACTTTGCAAATTTTTAAGAACCATAAAATTTGTAGCTTTTTAAATAAATTAATATTAGTGTGTAATCTTCTGCAAAGATACTCTTATTTCTCCACTCACGCAAGAAAACCAGGCCCTATAGCATAAAAATCATCATTTGTTTGTAGTGGTTGGGCAAGGACAAGCTGTTTTCTAATTATTTTTTTGTAATTTTGTACACAATAATTAGTTAGACATATTTATTATACATATCATTTAGAAAATCCACCAAGATATATATGAACATAACAAAATCGGAATTCACAATATCATCGGCAACTGTAAGCCAGTGTCCAAAGGACACCAAGCACGAGTTTGCATTCATCGGCCGCTCCAATGTGGGCAAGTCGAGTCTTATCAATATGCTTTGCAACCACAAAGGTCTGGCAAAGACATCGGCTACACCGGGTAAGACTCTGCTTATAAACCACTTCATTATAAACAACGAATGGTACCTTGTAGACCTCCCTGGATACGGATTTGCCAAACGCTCCAAGAGTGTACAGAAGAAGCTCGACCAGATGATTACATCGTATATTCTGCAGCGCAAGCAGCTTGTCAACACCTTTGTGCTTATAGACATACGCCACGATCCGATGAAGATTGATACCGACTTTATCAATTGGCTGGGCGAAAGTCAGGTGCCATTCTCCATCATTTTCACCAAAGCCGACAAGTTGGGACCGGTACGTGCCAAGCAGAATGCAGCCAAATGGATGAACACGCTAAAGGAGCAATGGGAGGAACTGCCACCCTACTTCATCACAAGCTCGGAGAAAAAGACCGGGCGCGACGAGGTGCTCGACTATATAGAAAACATACTGAAGGACATAGAACAGGAATAAGAAGATGACTCCATTACTCGACGTACAAAACGTCTCTAAACGTTTCGGCGCACACGTCCTGTTTGAGGACATATCTTTCTCCATAGGCGAAGGACAGCACGTCGGACTTATAGCAAAGAACGGAACTGGCAAGTCTACCCTACTGTCGCTACTCTCAGGTAAGGAAAGCGTCGACAGCGGAAGCATCATATTCCGCCGCGATATAAAGGTGGGCTTCCTTGAGCAGCAGCCTAAGTTCGACCCGGAGGAGTCGGTGCTTGACGCTTGCTTCAACCATAACGGCGACCCGGACAAGGTGCTCAAGGCAAAACAAGTGTTGACCCAGTTGCGCATAACCGACCTTAACCAGCCTGTAGGCCAACTTAGCGGAGGACAGCAGAAACGAGTGGCTCTTGCAAACGTGCTGATAACCGAGCCCGACCTGCTTATTCTTGACGAACCTACCAACCACCTCGACCTACAGATGATTGAGTGGCTTGAGGGATATCTGTCGCGTGGCAACAAAACGCTGCTTATGGTGACACACGACCGCTACTTCCTTGACCGTGTGTGCAACATCATACTCGAACTGGACAACCACTCCATATATACCTACCACGGCAACTTCCGCTACTATATGGAGAAACGACAAGAGCGTATAGACGCCACACGTGCCGAGATAGCACGTGCCAACAACCTGTATAGACGAGAGCTTGAATGGATGCGCCGCCAACCGCAGGCACGCGGACACAAGGCACGCTACAGAGAAGAGGCTTTCTACGACCTTGAGACCAAGGCACGACAGCGTATTGAGGAACGACAGATGCGACTGAAATCGAAGAACGTGTACATCGGCTCTAAGATATTCGAATGTCAGTATGTGTCAAAAGCCTTTGACGACAAGATTATCCTGAAAGACTTCTACTACAACTTCCAGCGCTTCGAGAAGATGGGAATTGTTGGCAACAACGGCACAGGCAAATCGACCTTCATCAAGATGCTGCTTGGAGAGGTACAACCCGACAGCGGTCGATTCGATATCGGCGACACGGTACGCTTCGGCTACTTCTCGCAGGACGGCATGAAGTTTAATGAGCAGCAGCGCGTAATAGACGTCATATCCGACATTGCCGAATACATCGACTACGGCGGAGGACAGCATATCACAGCCGGACAACTGCTGCAACACTTCCTCTTCACACCCGAGCAGCAGTACGACTACGTATACAAACTATCGGGAGGCGAACAGCGCAAACTTTACCTTTGCACGGTATTGATGCGCAACCCAAACTTCCTTGTGCTTGACGAGCCTACCAACGACCTCGATATCCAGACACTTGAAGTGCTTGAAGAGTATCTGCAAGACTATCCGGGATGCGTCATTATCGTATCGCACGACCGCTTCTTCATGGACAAGATTGTAGACCATCTGCTTGTGTTCAACGGCGAAGGTGTAATAAAAGACTTCCCTGGCAACTATACTCAATACCGCGAATGGGAATCGCTTAAGCCAAAGGAAGCACAGAACGACAAGAAAACCGCAGATACCGACAAAAAGGAGAAACGCGAGTTTGTTGGCGAACAGCGCAGAAAGAAGACATACAAGGAGAAGTGCGAGTTTGAACAACTGGGCAAAGACATCGCCAAACTCGAACAAGAACAGAAAGAAATAGAAGAGGCATTGTGCAGCGGCACACTCTCTATAGACGAGCTTACGGAGAAGAGCAAACGACTGCCCGAAATAAAGGACGCTCTCGAAGAGAAAGAGATGAGATGGCTCGAACTATCAGAAATAGACGGATAAAATATCCATAAATAACAGAGCCAAGAGCAGGATGCGACAACAGCAACACCCTACTCTTGGCTCTTATCATGTCAAAAATCCTTAACCCTCGAAAAAACACGACTAAAAACACTTGCGAATGAATAAAAATGTGTAAGTTTGCATACGATACTTTAAAACCGGAATCTATGATATATGTAACCTTGCCCAACGACAACCGTGAAAGAAGACTAACCTTCTACCTTGCTACAGAAGAGTATATAGCACGCCACATGAAAGGCGACGAATACTTCTTTATGTGGCAAGTAACACCAACAGTAATATTCGGGCGAAACCAGCTGATACAAAACGAGGTGAATTTAGAATATTGCCGACAGCACAACATCAATACATTCAGACGCAAAAGCGGCGGTGGCTGTGTGTATGCAGACATGAACAACATTATGTTCTCGTACATAACAATAGACGAGAATGTAAGCCTCACATTCAATAAATATATGAATATGGTAGCAACTATGCTACGAAAGCTTGGCATCGACGCCACAACAAGCGGACGCAACGATATAATGATTGGCGACAAGAAGGTGTCGGGCAATGCCTTCTATCATGTTCCGGGGCATAGTATTGTACACGGCACAATGCTGTACGACACCGATATGCAGAATATGGTGGGCGCAATAACACCTTCGG
>USCM01000109.1 GCA_900553155.1 uncultured Prevotella sp.
GCCTTTATCATGCTCTGCTATCAGTATATTGAGCGGTTGGAGAGTCAGCGCAAACTGGTAATACGTAAAATTAGAGCCAATCAGCAGAACGAACTGCTGAGCACTCTCTCGTCTTCAAAACTGAGTACCGAGGAGAATCAGAACTTCTTATCGCAGTTCGACAAAATCTTCCTCTCGCTATATCCCTCGTTTGTAAATGAGCTGAACTCACTGCTGATACCCGAGGCACAAATCGAGCTTAAAGAAGACAACAAGCTGACTCCAAGCTTGCGTGTAGCAGCCTTGGTAAGACTGGGCGTAACGGAAAGTCCTAAGATTGCCGGCATCCTCTCCTACTCGCTACAAACAATATACAACTATCGCTCTACACTAAAGAACAGTGCCATCGACAAAGAAAACTTCGAAGAGAATCTGCAAAAGCTGTGCTCAGTTTATTAAGGATATGACCACATACTTAAAAAATAAAACAAACAATAACTTTCAAAAAACCGAATAATGCTTATGAAAAGGAACAACTGGATGGCACTTATTGCCACAACCATATTGATGTTTGCCGTATGTCTCTCGGCTTCGGCAAAGACTAAGAAGATAGTAGAGCGTGGTATGACCAAGCAAGAAGTGATTGAAATAATGGGGCAACCTAAGCTTACAAGCTTCGACGCTTACGGCGACAAATGGGAGTTCTACAAGATGAATGCCTTAACGGGCGAGAGCAAGCGTATCGTTGTAGGCTTTGACCTTAACGGAAAGGTTGTTGCCTATAATATGAGCTATGTGGATGACAACATTCAACAACCTGCTCCTCCCTCTCATCCTTCTTGTGGTGCAGGAGTAGTGGCAGTAGTTGGTCCTGAAGTGCCTATAGGCTATGGCCATTGTCTCGACGATGCCTCTTTCTCAATATTATATAACAAGGTAAAGAATGCAACCTTCGACGACAACAAGTTCGACTTGCTGCAAGTGGCAAGTCTCGGCTGTTACTATTCTTGTGCCCAAACTGCCCGCATGATGAGGATATTCACCTTTGGCGACAAGCAACTGAAAGTGCTCCGTATGATGGCTCCACATATTGTCGACCCGCAGAACGCCACAGATATCTACAATGTATTGACATTCGACAGCGAGAAATCGGAGGCTGGAGAGATTATAAGAAATTCAAGACTCAATAAGTAACGCAGAGATTTTTTAGTAAAAATAGCAGTTTTCTTGCCGATATCGGCAAGAAAACTGCTATTTTTGCATATTATTACTTACTTTTTATGCCGATATAATATATGGAATACATCTCTACTAAGGAATATGCCGACTTGCATGGATTGTCAGAAAGAACCGTGCGCAACTATTGTGTGCAGGGAAAAATTTCGGGTGCGCAACTGATAGGTAAGACATGGGGCATTCCTAATGATGCGCCATTGCCTCAAAGAAAGAATGCACGGACCAGTGTTTCGCCACTCCTTCAGTCATTAAGAGAACAAAAAGAAGGAGGGGTGAAGGGTGGCATCTATCATCGTATACAAATAGATATGACTTACAACTCTAACCATATTGAGGGTAGCCGACTTACAAAAGAACAGACTCGATATATTTTTGAAACCAATACTATAGGAATTTCTGACGAAGCAGTCAAAGTGGATGATATTATTGAGACCACAAATCATTTTAGGTGTATCGACTATATAATTGACAAGGCAAAAGAACCATTGACGGAAGCTATGATAAAACAACTGCATGCGTTGTTGAAAGCTGGTACGTCAGATGCTTCGAAGTCGTGGTTTGCTGTTGGCGAATACAAACGATTTCCAAATGAGGTGGGTGGCATTGAGACGATAGAGCCTAAATTGGTAGGCAAGGCTATTCGTGGATTGCTGAGGAATTATAAAAGCAAGAAAATGATAGCTTTTGAGGATATTCTTGACTTCCACCATCGTTTTGAAACTATCCACCCTTTCCAAGATGGTAACGGACGTGTTGGACGACTTATAATGTTTAAGGAATGTCTCAATCATGCTATTGTGCCTTTCATTGTAACTGAAGAATTGAAAATGTTTTATTATCGTGGCTTACATGAATGGAACCATATTCCTGAATATCTGACCGATACATGTCTCACAGCGCAAGACAATTTCAAAATATTGCTCGATTACTTTAAGATTAAATATTAAGGGCAAAGACATGATAAAAAATAAGCGGAGGCCCTAAACCTCCGCTTTTTTATTTGCTTTTCCACGACAACAGATGCAGCTTGGCTATAAAACCCAGGCGCACTATTGTTTGATTGCTTAACATTGTTCCCGAAGGATTGCTGTTGGTGCCTGTAGAATGCGACACACTAAGACCAAGACGCACATCAGGATTGCCTTTAGTGGGATAATACTCCACTCCTCCTCCAAAGGCTGTAAGCTCTGTGTCCGAATGTACACACATATCGGCATCTGTATCCGTGCGGTTTACATCGTATGTAAACTTGCCGAACAATCCAAGATGCGATATCGGACGATAGTCGAGACGTGCCATAACCGAGCAGTCTTTAAGGAAGAATGTCTGATGACTGGCTGCACGGTTCATCAGGTCAAATTCCAGGGATGCGTTGCCTATATTAAACTTATTGCCAAGAGCTATGTACGAGATGAAGTGTTTGGGGGAATACTCTATCATATTGAGCGAGTAGAGCGAATTGAACCAGCCATAATTGCCTGCCCAATGCAAATGATAAGCAAGCATATCGTTGCGAGATGGCATATGGAACAAGCTTTGCGTCACTTGCGCCGTAAAACAACTATTGCCGTTATTTGTGGTATAAGAGGCACTTGCACCAAACTGGAAAGGCGCCACATTGTTCCAGAACTCAGAAGCAAGATATATGTCTATTGGCGAACGGTCGTACTCATATCCGCCTACCATAGCCACTTGCTTACCCGCTGCAAAGCTCCAATTAGCGTCTGCCTTATAGTTAATGTACACCCAGTCGGTAGCGTCAAACTTGTCATTCTTGTCTATCTTCTTGTTCAGTCGCTGTCTCCACGAGTAGGATATACGGTCGTTTATTTGTCCGCTTACCATCAGCAAAAGATAATCGCCCTTAAAACCAGAAGCATCATGTCGTATCTCATTATTCACACGGTCGTTGAGATAACTAACACGAGTCTGCAAATCAACATTTATTGTAGGTTTATCGTCATCAGCAAAAGCTGACAAAGACACACAAAACAAGGCGGGGAGTAAAGCTAAACATAGTTTCATAAATTTATAAGTAGTTTTATAATTCTATAGTTTTGTTAGTGGTGACAAAGATATAAACAAGATTTTGAATGGGCAAGGATATTGGGGAATATCTTATGGAACGGCGAGTGAACGCTCAGCCTCAACTCACAGCCTTGCTTCCGCCTTCTTGACACTCCCCGCCTCCATTATCAATCGCCTTGCCTCCTCTGCATCCTTAACCTGCGGATTGCGCTCCATAAAGATGCGCACGGCACGGTCTACGAGCTTGGCGTTAATCAGCTTGGCGTTCACCATTTTGTTGCCCTCTACCCTACCGAGCCTTATCATCACCGTGGTGCTTATCATGTCAAGGCACATCTTCTGCGAGGTGCCAGCCTTCATACGGGTAGAACCTGTTACAAACTCGGGACCTGTAACAACCTCCACGGCATAGTCGGCGGCACGAGCGATGGGCGAATCGGGATTGTTGACAATGCAGCCAGTGGCGATGCCCTGCTCACGGCAGTGCCTAAGTGTGGCAAGAACAAAGGGCGTGGTGCCACTTGCCGAGAAGCCCACAACGATATCCTTCTTGTTTACGCCACGCTCCATTAGCTGCTGCCACCCGTTGTGCAAGTCGTCCTCACGCGACTCTCGCGTCTGCGTCAGACAGCCTGTGCCGCCAGGAAATATAGCCTGTATCTGCGTTCCGTCCGTGCCATACGTGTTCTGTACCTCAATGGTGTCGAGCGTAGCCAACCTGCCGCCTGTGCCGCAGCCCACATAGAAGAGCCTGCCGCCCTCACGCAGCCTGTCCTCCACTGCCGATATCAACCTGTTAAGGTTCGGCAGAGCTTTGCCTACAGCCACAGCCACCGACATACTCTCGTTGTTAATACCTGCCGTTATCTGCTCCACAGTCATCCGCTCCAAATGGTCGTAGTGGGACGACTGCTCTGTTATGTGTGTTTCCATAATATAACCTCCACTTTATTATCAATACGCAAAGATAATAATTATTTTTTTATGTACCTTTGCATCCATGCAAAACAACAAACGATTCTTCCTTTCAGCAGCGTGGGTTCTGTCTCTCCACGTCCTCACGCTCGTCTTTCTGTCGCTGTTCCGCCTCGTAGAATACGTGGCGTTGGGCAGCATGGTTTCCGACACATCGGCAAGCGTTGTGCCTGCCTTCGTTCGCGGTGTATGGTTCGACAACGTTATAGCCTGCTATATCAGCGTCGTGCCACTCGCCCTTACGCTGCTCCCGGCTACCCTGTCCTTAACATTCCGCAGGATGCGCAAGGCCACAGTGTGGTGGTATGGCGTGCTCGGCTCCGTTGCCTTTATGGCGTCGGCTGCCAACATACCCTACTTTGCCTACTTCTTCAAGAACATCAACTCGTCCATATTCGAGTGGTTCGGCTATGCCGGAACTACAGCAGGCATGGTAGCGGGGGGGTACTTTCCGTATATTGCCATGTACTTCATCTGTGCGGCATTGTACGTGTATATCATGGTGCGACTGCGACGTTGGTTCGACCGCCGCATCGCACAATCTGGCGAGAAGAACGAGGGCTTGGCAACCTTTATCAACACCTTCAACAAAGCCGCACGCACACAACAATCTTGGCTAAGGGTGGCTTCCACACACGCCATGTACTTCTTCCTCTCCGCCATAACGATATGCCTGTGCGTGTTCGGAATACGCGGACGCACGGGCTACAACCCCATAAAGATATCGCAAGCCTACTATTGCGACGACGCCTTCCTCAACCAGCTTGGCATCAACCCAGCCTTCAACCTCCTTACATCTGCCCTCGACGACATGCGCAAGGAGAACCGCGACCTACACCTTATGCCCTACCCTACCGCGGTTAGTATGGCACGCGAGAGTCTTGGCATTACGGGCAAGTGCGACTCTATGCACGTGCTGCGCAGATATATCGACAACCCGTCAAGCACAGCCAATCCTACGGCACAGAAGAAGAACGTTGTTGTTATACTAATGGAGTCGATGTCGGCAAGCCTGCTGCAAACCTTCGGCCAGCCGCAGCGCCTCACCCCTACCCTCGACTCGCTGTACAACCACTCAATGGCGTTCAGCCACTGCTATTCTGCCGGAATACACACCAACCACGGCATGACGGCATCGCTCTACTCGTTCCCAGCCCTGATGTTCCGCAACCTCATGAAGGGCACCGTTACGCCACGACGCGACGGCATACCAACCGTACTCAAGCAGCAGGGCTACCACAACATGTTCTTTATGACACACGAGGCGCAGTACGACAACATGAAGGCGTTTTTTGCCACCAACGGCTACGACGACATCTATGCCCAGGAGGATTATCCCAAGGAGGAGGTTGTCAACTCGTTTGGCGTGTCCGACCATTTCCTCTTCGACTATGCCTTCAACAAAATCAACAACCAGGCTGCCACGGGCAAGCCGTTCTTTGCCACACTGCTCACCATAAGCAACCATCCGCCGTATGTCATACCCGAGTGGTTCAAGCCTAAGACCAAGGAGCCGGAGACGCAGATTGTGGAGTATGCCGACTGGGCCATAGGCAACTTCCTGAGCAAGGCACGCAAGCAGTCGTGGTACAACAACACCGTCTTCGTAATACTTGCCGACCACGGCAAACTTGTGGGCAAGGTATCGGGCGAGTTGCCCGAGTCGTACAACCACATACCACTCCTAATCTTCGGTCCTGGTGTGGAGAACAAGCGCGTGGACAAGCTCGCCAACCAGGTAGACCTCATGCCTACGCTCATGTCGCTACTCGGCATCAGCTATCAGTACGACGGATTCGGCATCGACCAGACCAAGGACGAGCGTCCCATGGTGTTCTACTCTGCCGACAACCAGATTGTAGCTCGCTCTGCAACCCACTGCTACATATACGAGCCTAAGACCAACCGCGCCTTCTGCTACAACATCAAGAACGACGGACAGTTGCAGGCCACAAAAGAGACGGCTGCCTTTAAGCCGCTTAAGAGGTATGCGTTCGGTATGATACAGACGGCGCAGTTTATGCTGAAGAAGCAGTAGGCACGCGAAACTGTTTTATTTTTCATCTGCCATCTGCAACCTTTGGACAAAAATCGCTGTAACACATTGATACTCCGTATATTACGGGGTTGCAGATAGGGTGGCAGATGGTGGCAGATGGTGGCAGATAAAACGATGTATCTGCAACCGTGGTAATACGTTGAGGTACAGAAGGTTAGGCACGAATTACAGGCTACGGTTGCAGAGTGGCAGATAAAACGTATTTTGTCGTATAATGGACGTTAATGGAGTGTTCGTATAATAGTCGTTAATGGATTAATCGTGTAATGAGCGTTAATATTGTATCTTGAACATTGTTTTGAACTGCGAGGAGCGTCGCCGCCTCGGCGACGAACAACTAACATTAACACCCTTATTATGGAACGGCGAGCTCCTGCTCGCCGCACAAGCTACGCTTACAATAAACCATTAACGACCATTATACGAACAACAATCTCTTAACGACATTCCAATTAAGCCTTAATGACCGACCAATTAAGCCTTAATGACCGACCAATTAAGCC
>USCM01000110.1 GCA_900553155.1 uncultured Prevotella sp.
TATTGACTACAAGACAGGCCGTTGGAACTTCTCTGCCAAGTACGAGTTGAAGACACGTATGCGTCTTAAGAACAAGTCGGTAAATCAGGCTCCATCTATTGGTAACCTTCCTGAAAACCTCGCTAAACAAATAACTGGAGGTCTTACACAGAAGTTTATGGGTGCTGGTATGTCACAGGCTGATGCGTTGGCAGCTGCTCAGGCAAAGACAGCAGAGGTGCTTTCAAATCCAAATGTAAAGGGTGCAATGGTCGGGATTAAGGGCAAGTTCGACAGTGCTCTTGGCGAGGCAGTAGGCGAGTACGAGGACGGCAAGAAGATAGCTGGCGACATCCCTGCTTACCTCACTCTTGGTGCTGGCTATGCTCCAACCGACGATCTTCGCATCAACGTTGGTTTCCACTGGTTCGACGACAAGAATGCCACATCATACAACAACCGCAACAAGAAGCTCGACCGTGGTACTCTTGAGTACAACGCCGGTGCCGAGTACGACATCAACAAATGCCTTACTGTAAGTGCTGGTTGGCAGTGCACAAGCTATGGTTTGAGCGACGAGTACATGGACGACAAGTCGTTTGTTGTTAGTTCCAACTCGGTAGGTGTTGGTGGTGTTATCCGCCTTACAAGTCGTATGAAGCTCAATGTGGCTTACTTCCACACCTTCTACGAGCACAAGAAGACATCTGAGCAGTCGGCATTAAATCCTAAGCTCAACTACACTTCCGACTATACACGTAATAACAATGTGTTTGGTGTAGGATTGGATGTTAAGTTCTAAGCTTTCATAACCATTCCATTTAAAATGTCATAAATAATATTCCGTTTCAAGGGGCAACCAGCAGTGATGCTGATTGCCCCTTTATCGTTATGAACGTATAACAGCAGCTTACACGCCACTGCTGTCTCGCAGCGCTCCCGGGCTAACCCCAAACTCATCCTTGAAGCACTTGTTGAAGTACGATGGTGAGGTGAATCCCACTTCGTAAGCAATCTCCGACACCGCCTTGTCGGTAAGCTCTATCATACGGCGAGCCTTGACGAGGCGTGCCTTGCGCAGCAGCTCGACAGGCGTCTGACCCGTAAGCGCCTTAACCTTGCGGTATAGTTGTACACGCGACAAGCCAATCTCTTCGCCCAATCGTTCGATAGAGAAGTCGGAGTTGGCAAGGTTGTTCTTTATTATTTCTCGCAGACGTGCCACGAAGTTCTGGTCTTGCAGTCCAAGACGTTCCTCGTCCTCCGCCTCCTGACTGCCGCCCGAGAAGATAGAGCGCAGCATAGTGCGCGAGCGCAGAAGGTTGTCTACACGAGCCAGCAGTACCGAACCGGAGAAAGGTTTGGTAAGGTACGAGTCGGCACCCTTGGCATAACCCTCCTTGCGCTGCTCTTGCAGCGAGCGAGCCGTAAGCAGAATCACCGGGATGTGGCTCGTAGCCGTATCCTCCTTAAGCTTGGCTGTAAACTCTATGCCGTCCATAACCGGCATCATGACGTCGCACACCACGAGTTGTGGTATGTAGCGGTGCGCCATTTCCAGTCCCTGCTTGCCGTCGGTAGCCTCCGCCACATTATATTTCTCAGCCAGCAGCGAGCGCAGATAAGCCCTCATACCATTGTTGTCGTCTATGATAAGCACCAACGGACGGTCGTTGTCAAAGTCCTCGGCGTTTGTAATGCGTTCGGCAAGAGCCTCCGCACGCGTGTCGGTAGACACATAGCTGTCGTCCACCATATTGCGGTCGGTAGCTTGCGATGTAGCCGGCTGGTCCTTGTCGGCATCGTATCCAGGTTGGGTTTCGGGTATGCGCACAACAAAGGTGGTACCCTTGCTCTGCTCGCTCTCGGCATGCACGTCGCCTTGGTGCATATCCACGTAAGCCTTTACAAGCGACAGGCCGATGCCCGTGCCGCCTATTGCGCCCTTAGCCTGGTAGAAGCGCTCAAACAGTCGGGGCAGCTCGTCGGCACTAATGCCCTTGCCCGTATCAGACACACGCAGCGTGTAGAAGCCGTCCTTATGCTCAAGACTCGTTGTGATGGTTCCACCCTCGGGTGTATACTTAAGCGAGTTTGACATAAGGTTGAAGTAGATATGCTCCAGTTTGTCGCGGTCGGCAATAATCATAGCCTCCGTTTCAACGGCAGAGGTGTCCACCTCAATCTTTATCTTGCGTCGAGAAGCCACCGCTCTGAAATCGTCAGCCCACGTTCGCAGCTCGTCTTGCAAGGCAAAGTGGTTGAGATGAAGCGTAGCCTTGTTGTTCTGCACCTTACGGAAGTCGAGTATCTCGCCCACTAATTGTATAAGTATTCGGGTGTTGCGCTGCACCATTTCGAGCATAGAGCGCTGCGTGCCGTGTACCGATGAGTCTTCCAGTAGTTGCTCCACTGGTCCAGATATAAGCGTTAGCGGCGTGCGCAACTCGTGGCTGACGTTGGTAAAGAATTGCAGCTGCGTCTTCGTCATTTGCTCCATATCCTCCGTCATGCGTCGTTGCTGGTCCATCGACTCCTTCAGCTTGTTGTTGATGCGAGCCTTAGTGAAGTAGGCACGTATAGAGTAGGCAAAGGCAGCGATAAGCAACACCATAAATATAATAAGTATAAGCAGATACAATCGCTGTGTGTTAAATTCGTCGGCAGCCTTGTCCACACGCGTGCGTAGGGTAAAGAGGTTGTCTTGCTGTCGCACGGTTTCGTCGTTCTGCATAATCAGCACACGTGCGTTGTCGCTTGTTACAAGAGCCGACGACAGCTGGTTCTCGCGTTTATACTTCTTTCCGGTTAGGATGTTCATCGCTAATTGCAGCACCTCGTCGCCACGTGTAGGGTATATGTACGATGCGAAGAGGGTGCCGTCGTTTACGAGAGGCAGTCCGCCGCCTTTCTGCGGCATAGCGTCTATGCCGCAAAACTTAATCTTGTTGACGTCCAATCCGTGCTTCTTTGCCGCCCTTCTGGCACCCACAGCCATACGGTCGTTGTGTGCGAAGAGGCAGTCGAAGCTTTTATGAGGATGCGAAAGCAGGGAGTCGACAACTTTGAAAGCACCTTGCTCGGTCCAGTCAGAATGTAGTCGTTGTACGATGCTAATGGTAGGTCGTAGAGCCACAATGCTGTCGAATCCTTGCTGTCGCTCAATGGCGGGCGACGAGGTAGACAGTCCGCACAGCTCCAAGATGTTGCTGCCCTCTGGCAACACACTTGCGAGGTGTTCGCCCATGGATACTCCAATCTCCTTGTTGTCGGCACCGATATACGCCGTGTACTTGTCGGAGCGTGTTCGGCGGTCGAATACGATGACGGGTATGCCCTTTTCGTAGGCACGGTCGATGGCAGGCGATATCGTAACCTGTCCTGGTGCAACGATAAGGAGGTCCACATTGTCGTCGGCAAAGCGGTCTATCTGTTCGGTTTGAAGCTTCACGTCGTCGTTTGCCGACTTGATGCGCAGCTCCACATTGTTGTGGTATAGTGCTGCAATTCGCAGTTCCTCGTTAAGTTTCTCTCGCCATACGTCCTCCGAGCATTGCGACACGGCAATGACAAAGTGTTTCTTCCTGCCGTTGCTGCTGCAAGCTGCAAGCATGGCGAGAAGAAGTAAAAGCACGGTTAAGCGCAGTATATTGAGCTTTTTGTTCATAGGTTTGGATTGTTGTTTTTAGATTGTTTGCAAATTTATATAAAAATATTGAGTTATCGTAAGGTTGAGGGGGAAAACAAGAGAGAATAACAATATAAATGACTAAATAATCCTTTTCATTTTATTGCATATTTGTTTCTTGCAACATTATTATAACTCAAGGAACGATTATTTAAATAGCTTGCTGCGTATTATTGCTAAATTTGCAATGTGAAAAGAAACGAAATAGTTGATATCATATATACATACAGTAGTTTAAGCAAACGATTCTTAACATTTTACCCAAGAGAGGGTTATATAGGTTTAACAATAAGATTGTTGTTTTAGATTAGTAAGGTTATAGAGTTAGTTTAGGATTAGTAGACATTTGTGTGCCGGAGGAGAAGTGATTCACCTTCGGCATTTTTGTTTTTAAGTGACATTGTGCCATTTTGTGGGGTGGTTGTCTCGTGCTTGTAATGGTGTTATCTCGTGCTTGTAATGGTGTTGTCTCGTGCTTGTAATGGGATTACTTGCTCGGCGAGCAGGAGCTCGCCGTTCCATAAGAGGGCAGAACTATTCACTTCCCTCTGTCAGATACTACTCCCCTCTGTCAGTCCCCCTGCTACATCAAGCCCATTTTCTACCTATCTACCAGCCATAAAACATATTGATACCCAATGGGTTAAGGCTGTAAAGCAGGCGAAATGGCACATTGGCAATAAAAAACAAAAAAACACATAAAGATATGATATATACTATTAAACTAATCGTTCATACTTACTAAAAATTGTTACATTAAACAGATTTGCAACGCAAAGAAACATTAGTTATATACTTGTATATGCAAAAAGCCTTAACTTTGCGACTGAAAAATAAAAAAACGAAAGTATAAACAATAAGGATTTTAGCAAATCCCTAAACCTAAAAACAAAGCAATATAATGAAACATTCAATCGTCAACCGATCATTGGCCGTGTCGCTTCTTATGTCGACAGCCATGTTTGCCTCGGCACAAGACACCCACTTCCTCAGTAGCAACCATTGCATATATCGCATCAGTGCCGACAAGAACGTGCTTCTGCTGCCGGTGCAGGAGAAGGCTGAGGTATGCAACGTCAAGGTGGTAGACGGCAACAGCAACCAGATAAAGGCTTTCAACATACGCCTTGCCTCCAACCACATCGACTATTATGTACCTCTTTATTTAGACAAACTTAGCAGCAAGCAGAACCTCTCTCTCGACATCCACGTCAACGGAAGCTACCGCACAGACGGCGAATTGGCTGGCTTTACTTGTTGGAAGAATATGAAGTATGCCGACTCGTTCGACACCACCAACCGCGAGAAGTATCGCCCCGTATATCATCACACACCGGCTTACGGATGGATGAACGACCCTAACGGCATGTTCTACAAGGACGGTGTGTGGCACCTCTACTTCCAGTACAACCCTTACGGTTCGCAGTGGGAGAATATGACGTGGGGTCACTCTACATCTACCGACCTTATGCACTGGACATATCAGGGTACAGCTGTAGAGGCTGATGCCTGGGGAACGGTGTTCAGTGGCTCGGCTGTAGTAGACAAGAACAACACTTCGGGATTTGGCAAGGATGCTATTGTAGGTATGTACACATCGGCTGGCGAGAACCAGACACAGAGCTTGGTATACAGCACCGACGACGGCAAGACCTTTACAAAATATGCCGGCAACCCAGTGATAACAAGCAATGTACCCGACTTCCGCGACCCGCACATCTTCTGGAATCCAGAAATCAACAAGTGGAATATGATTATGGCTGCCGGACAGCACATGGAGATATACACTTCGGACAATCTTAAGGACTGGAAGTATGAGAGTTCGTTTGGCGAGGGCTACGGCAATCACGGTGGCGTATGGGAGTGTCCCGACCTTATGAAGCTCAAGGTGCGCGGCACCAACGAGGAGAAGTGGATGCTTATATGCAACATCAACCCAGGCGGACCATTTGGAGGCTCGGCTACACAATACTTTACAGGTACATTTGACGGCAAGAAGTTTACATGCGAGACAGCTCCCGAGGTAACCAAGTGGATGGACTACGGCAAGGACCACTATGCTACCGTAACCTTCGACAATGCTCCTGATGGACGCCATGTGGCTATAGCATGGATGAGCAACTGGCAGTATGCCAACCAAGTGCCTACAATGCAGTATCGCTCAGCCAACTCTATTCCACGCGACCTCGACCTTTACGAGTATGCCGGACAGACCTACTGCGGTGTTACACCTTCGCCTGAGGTTACGGCAGCCCGTTCTAAGAAGTCTACGAAGACACTGACAGAGGCTTGCGAGGTGGTGGTTTCGCTCAAGGGTACAAGCACCATTACCCTCTCAAACGAGTTGGGCGAAAAGGTGGTTATGACATACGACGAGCGTGCACGCACCTTCTCTATGGATCGTACCAAGAGTGGACAAAAAGACTTTAGCGACGACTTTGCAGCCCTAACTACTGCACCTCTGCACGGCAAGATAACCCATTTGCGACTCTTTGTCGACCGCGGCAGCATAGAGGCATTGGATGCTGATGGACGTATGGCTATGACCAACCTTGTGTTCCCCACAAAGCCTTACAACAAGGTAACCTTGACAGGCAGAGCCAAATACCAGGTATTCAACTTGAAGTAATAACTAAAAACATAACAAAACAATGAGCAATTCAAACTCAAGCAAACTGACACTCATACCGGTGATGATAGCCTTCTTCACCATGGGTTTTGTCGACCTCGTAGGTGCAGTGTCTAACAACATGCAGGAAGACTTCGGATTGTCCGACTCGGCAGCCAACTTCTTCCCCTCGCTCGTGTTCTTCTGGTTCCTCATCTTCTCCGTTCCTACGGGCATGTTGATGAACAAGATAGGACGCAAGAAGACGGTTCTTCTGTCTATTGTCATTACAACATTGGCTGTGTTCCTACCCCTCTTCGACAGCTTTATGCCTACTAAGGAGAGCCAGCTGTGGCTGATGTACATCTCGTTCTCGCTCTTGGGTATAGGCAACGCCATCATGCAGACCAGTATCAACCCGTTGGTAACGATGCTTGTCAAGGGCCACTTGGCTTCTACGCTTACCTTCGGACAGTTTGTCAAGGCTATAGC
>USCM01000111.1 GCA_900553155.1 uncultured Prevotella sp.
TTCTCCTTATGCGATATCTCGCTCCAAGCCTTGATGACGTTCTCCTTGGCATAAGCTACATAATGAAGCTTCACAGTCAATGGATAAACCTTGTCCTTAAGCGTTATTATGGTCTCGGTGCCACCCTTTACAGCCTTCTGTTCGGACGACTGGTAGTACAGGTAGGTTGTCATATTGCCATCGGCATGAGTCACTGCCACAGCAGGCTCAAAGAAATCCTCGGCTCCAGATGTGGCATACACTTCGTGTCCACGCTGGCAAACAGATCCGTCTGATGCCGCATAAACATCCCACTTCAGGTTGTTGTAATCGGCAGGATTCAAGAATTTGTCGCCAAGATAAACCTGGTAAAGGCGGCCCTTAGGCGATACTTTCATCACAAGGTCGGTCTTGTCGGTCGACACACGGATGATGTCTTGAGCTAATGTCATAACAGATGTCATGCACATCGCCGCAATTAGCATAATAGACTTTTTCATAGTCATTTGGTTTTTAATATTGATTGTTAAATAATTATGTTATAAACCTTTATCTAAATTAGAACTTGATGCCTGCGCTGAACTCCACAGTGAACGGACGCATGTAGCTGCCGCTCATATACTTGCCTGCATACTTGCCTGCCTCCTCCTTGGTGATAAGCTCCGAACCGCTGATTGTACCCTTGGCACCCTTCTCGTTGAAGATATTAACAACACTCATGCCAAGGCTTAGCTTCTTGTTGACATTCCAGTTGATGCCGCCAAAGGTCTCCCAGTGGCCGTTGAAGTAGAGTGCCTCCTGAAGGTTGGCATAGGTCTTGCCAAAGTAGCGGAAGCTGAGCCAAGCGTTGAGGTTCTTGGTGATGTCGTACTTAGGGTCAAGCTCGATGAGCACCTGCGGAATCTCCTTAACAATCATATTGTTGGCATTGACGCCCATTGTCTGGCCATCGCTGAACGTTACACTTGCGTTATAGTTCTTGTACACCGGCTTCTGATAGGTAAAGAGGGCGTGCATGTGGAAGTTCTTTATAGGATTGATCTCGGCAGAAGTGGTCCAACCCAATGTCTGGATGTTGTAGATAAGCAACACTGTCTTGCCCTCTGATGTGCCAGGCTTGGTAAGGTTCTGCTGGTCGATGTTGTTCGACTTTGAGATATATGTCACCATAGACGAGAGGTCGAGCCAATTGTTCTTATAGAAGATACCGCCACGAATCAAAGGAATGGTTACACGCTTGTACTGCTCCTCGGTAGGACCTGTTCCTGCATACTCGCTGATGCGTGGAAAGCGTGTGGCTATAGTGGCGTCGGCTGTAAGACCAAACTGCTTGGTAACATTATACGTCATCTGCAAAGTGGCTGCATAGTTCAGCTTGTTCTTGGTTACATTTGCTGGTGCTATATTATGCTCAGCGGCAACAATCGAGCCATCCTCTGCTCTTGAGTAGGTGTTGTAGTTGCCAAGATGGAAGCCGTTGAAGCGCGAGGCAGAAATCTGGTCGGCTGCCATGCGATAATACTCCAAACGTCCGCCGTAGAACACCTTGAACTTAGGCGACACTCTCCACTCGTCGGTAAAGTATACCGCAAGCTTATTCTCCGAACCCTTGGTATATTCGGGGCTTAGCTCGTTATATCCGTAGGTTTCCGAACGTTTGGCAGTAAGGGTAGGATCAAGCGGATTGACGTACATCTGACTCAATGTACGTGGATAAGCCTCAACAGTGCCTGCCCACTGGAATGATGACGAATAGTAGTTAAGGTGGTAGTACCACTCGTTCAAGCCTATCATCAGCTTGTGGCTGCCCAGCTGCTTGCTAAGCTCTGTGGTCAAGAGAGCATTGCTAACCTTGCCTACATGCAGCCATGTGCGTCTACCCTCAATCAGTCCGCTGTAAGCTGAGCCGTCAGAGAGCTGATAGCCGTCGGCCTCAGCAACCTCAGAGATTGTGCTGCCTCCATAGTCTACAAAGTTGGCACGAGGAGCGTTCATATATTTGGCATTAAGCTTCCACAACCAACCATTGTCAAACTGATACTGGCTGATAAGAGCCACCTCATTGGCATGATTGTCGTTGCCATCGGTCATATTCCACGTCTCCATCTTGCCCGTCTTGATATTGAGATACTTAAACGAGCCTTGACGCTGTACATACGAGTCCAAGCCTGGGTCAAAGCCGGCAAGCTTCTTTATGCTGCCATCGCCGACATAGATAAACGGCGCCGCATTGGCAAAGCTGCCGGGATTCTTGCTGTTAGAATACTTATACAATAAAGATATACGACCCTTGCCTTCGTTAAGAATACGTGTCAAGCCGAAATGATAAATCTGGGTGCGGTCGGCATAATCGGTAAAACGCAGCTTGAAGCTACCCGGATCGAAGTTCTGATACATACCGGCGGTATACAACCATTTGTCGCCAATGCCGCCAGAAAGGTTCAGGTCGAAATTGTGCATGCCAAAATGGTTGGCCTTATAGTTGAGCTTACCGCTAAACTCCTTTTGTCCCAACTCGCTAAAAGCCGATACAGCATAAGCAATGTTACCGGTCTTGATGGCACTCTCCGATGGTGTCATAAGGTCGGTACCCTTAAGCGAAGCGTCGCTGCGCCAATGGGCAGACAGCTTGTGTACCGACGAAGAGTAGACAGCAGGCAGTCCGTTCTCGTATACGGTGACGTCCTCGCTCGGCAAGCCTATCTGAATCTCGCGTGGCTTGTTGGCATCGGCGGCATTGAGCATAACGTTGCGCTCCTCTTTCTTAGTCTGCTCCGAATCATTTGTTGAATTATTGTCTGTGTGCGTTTGTGCATACATACCCGTAGAGGCAGAAGCCAAAAGGGCAAATGAAAAAGTTTTGAGTTTTAGGTTCATAATCGTTGCGTTTTGTTTTCGGTTGCAAAGTTAGCTGCTATATCGGCAGAATGTATATGTGCGTAAACTGGAAGTAGACGAACCCAAAGAAACAAAAGCACATAAACCACTAAGTATCAGAGTCTTTTAATGTTTATGCTTTTTTATTAAAGTAGAGTGTTTTATCTCAATAATAATTAGTATATTTGCAGCCTAAACCCTTAAAACAATCGTTATGCGGCTGATATTATACCTCCTTTTCATCCTTATGCCAATGCAAATGATGGCAAAATCGACCTTGGCTACAACAGATATTGTAGACGAGCAGCACCTGCTTAAGCTTCTCGACGAGTACATAGATAGACGCGAGCTATACACCGAACAAAAGGAAGAGAAAATTAAACAGCTGAAGATAAAACTGCGAATAGCTGACAGCAACACCTCACGACTGTCTATTCTCAACACAATATACCGCGAATACTATACCTATAGATACGATTCGGCTATGGTATATGCCAATCGTGGACTGTCACTTGCACTAAGCTATAACAATACCTACTATGCAACACTCAACCGCATAAACCGCGCTGCCGTACTGTCTACCGGCGGATTCTATAGCCAGGCAGAAACTCTGCTAAATGAAATTGGAGAGAATAATGTACCTCACCAACTCAAACAATACTATTATTATACTACAACATGGCTGTACAGCTACTGGGAAGCATTCTGCGACAAGTCTGAGTTTAAAGACTATTACCGCCAAAAGAAACTGCAATTTCTACGGCTAACGGTCAATACCACACACAGCAACAACGTTGGACTGTATGCCTATCTTAGTGGTGAGCTTGCTTATCTCGAAAACCCATTAGGCAAGAACGTGCTGCGCCATTACACTATAGCCATCAACAATAGCCTGGTAAACAGCCGCGTACATGCATCTGCCGCTTACTGCATAGCACGCTACTACCGCGAAATAGGCAATATGCAGCTTTACGAGAAATACATTGTAGAAGCTGCCATATCGGATATGGTGTGCCCATTGAAGGAAAACCTCGCCTTGCAGGAATTGTCTACCTATCTGTATAAGAAAGACCCCAAATATGCCAACCGTGCCGCACGCTACATCTACTGTTCGATGGAGGATGCCCAATTCTACAACAACCGTCTGCGAATGCTTGAGATATCCAACATCCAACCTATTATCGCCACTGCCAACCAAGAGGCTTTGGCACACAAGGAACGCATCGTGCGTGGTGTGCTTGCGGTTGTCAGTTTTCTTTCGCTCGTATTGCTGGGCATGGCATTGCTGGGCTACAAACAAACCAAATGGCTGGCGCGAAGCCGACGCGAGGTTAAGAGCCAAAACCTTAAGCTTACCGAGCTGAACGAGAAACTGATAGCCACAAACCATCGACGCGAGACATATATGCGATTGTTTATGGACATCAGTGCCGTGTATATACGCAAACTTATTGAATATCGCAAACTTGTAGGGCGCAAGATTAAAGCCAACCAAACTGCCGACTTGCTTAAAACCATCAACAGCTACAAGCTTGCCGAGGAGGAGGCTACAACTTTCTATACCCGTTTCGACCGTGCGTTTATTGAGCTATACCCCAGTTTTGTGGAAGAACTAAACCATCTGCTGCTGCCCGACGCCAAGATAGAGCTGCCATCACCCAACAGCCTCACTACCGAAGTGCGCATATTTGCTCTAATGCGCCTTGGCGTGACAGACAGCCAGGAGATAGCCACACTGCTGTTCTACTCCACCCAAACCATTTACAATTACAAGTCGGCAATGCGCACCCGCGCCATCAACCGCGAGACATTCGACGAAGACATCAACCGATTGTGCCACGTTGGATAAAACAACAGGCCTGTCATTATTACTTAGTTGGTCGGTCAGTAAGGCTTAATTGGGGTTCATCCAAAATTGGTTTCCAATCGTATTACTTTATGCTTGGATAATATTGTCTCCAATATCTATTTTAGCATTGATAACTGTATATTTATTGGGAGTTCAAAGAGATTGGATTTGTAAGATACCGTTACATACTCTAACACATGATTTTTCGTTGTTTACTTATCAAAAATATAGTTATGGTGTCTGCCTATGCCTTTACAATGTGACATTGCAGTAGTCGAGGAGGGACAAGTTTCTGACCAACCGCTTGGAGGAGACGTATCTGTAACAACTTCTGGTGAAGACAGAAAGCTATTTATGGAATGTAGTATAGTTGGCATTTCCTTTTTGCATAAATAACATTAAAAATCATACTTCTTATAAATGATTAGAGGCGATTTTCATTTCTTTTTTGTATTTTTGTTATTCAACGTTGTAGAACGTCAATACAAAAGAAACGGAAAAGATATGGATGAGAATAGTGTGCCTGAAATGCGTCCGACATTCGAAGAAATTCGGAAAGTGGATGATAACGGGAAAGAATACTGGAGTTCACGCGAACTTTGTAATGCGATGGGCTATTCGGGATATTGGAAATTCCAGAATGTAATAGACAAAGCAATCAAAGTTGCCAGTGAAAAAGGTATGGATATAGATGACCATTTCAACCATGTGGTTGAAATGGTTAAGCTGGGTAGTGGATCGTTTCGTAAGGTCGAAGCCTTCCATCTATCCCGTATGGCTTGTATGATCATTTCTGAGAATGCTGATTCAAGGAAGCTGTTAGTGAAGCAGGCAAGAGCCTATTTTTCTCAATCCGTATCTACTACAGAACTTATGCAGAACTCGCTGGAATCCAATATCTTACTGTATAAGACTGCACAGGGTGAGACTCGCATTGAAGTAATTTTCAACAACGAAACTTTTTGGATGTCACAGAAAAGGATGGCTGCTTTGTTTGGTGTTGACGTAAGAACAATCAGCTATCATATTGGTCAGATTTACGAGACTGGAGAATTGGATAAAACGGCAACTATCCGAAAAATTGGGATAGTTCAAACCGAAGGAGAGCGTGATGTTGAGCGTGCTCCATTGTTCTACAATCTTGATGTTATCATCGCTGTAGGTTATCGAGTGAACAGCTATCAGGCAACCCAATTCCGTATATGGGCAACTTCTGTATTGAAGGAGTTCATCATTAAGGGTTATGTCTTGGATGATGAACGTCTGAAACAAGGTAAGCACTTCGGCAAGGATTATTTTGACGATTTGCTGGAACGCATCCGTGAAATCCGCACTTCTGAACGCAGATACTACCAGAAGATAACTGATATTTATGCAGAGTGTAGTGCTGATTATGATGCAAAGGCTGAAAGTACCAAACTCTTCTATAAGATGGTGCAGAATATGATGCACCTGGCGGTTACCAATCATACGGCAGCTGAGATCGTCTATGAGCGAGCTGATGCGGAAATGCCTCACATGGGCTTGACTACATGGAAGAAAGCACCGGATGGAAGAGTTCAGAAATCTGATACGATAGTGGCAAAGAACTATCTTTCTGATGAAGAATTGTCTCAGCTCAACGCAATAACAACAAGTTTCCTGGATCTCGCAGAATCTCGTGCAAGACGACACATTGTTACTACGATGGAGGATTGGAAGAATCGCCTGAAGCTGTTGCTTGAAACTATGGACTATGATGCTAAGAGTAGTGCAGGTAAGGTTTCGCAAGAAGAAGCCAGAGAAAAGGCTTATTCTGAGTATGAGAAATATAAGGTTATTCAAGACCGTTCCTATATCTCGGATTTCGACCGATTCAATAGTGGCAATGATGATGATACTCCATTGCTTCCATTTGACATTGATCCAAAAGAATAGGGGTTGAGTATGGCGCTTGAATTATGTCATAGTAGTACCGTCTTATCTTATATATCTTATATAAGAAAATTAACGCAATGAAATGCTCCAAAAACATATAAGATGAAAATGTAAAAAGTTACGGAAAATGTGAATTATCTCC
>USCM01000112.1 GCA_900553155.1 uncultured Prevotella sp.
AAAAGCTAATAATCCCATATACATTGTTTGTATTTGATACTATATATTCCCCATAAAGAAATCAGAATACGAATGTCGTAAAGCGCTTGGTGTTTGCAGCCTTCTGTTTCAACTCGTCTTCCATTCGTTGTATCGCCATTTTGAAGAAGAACAGGATGAGGTGTTCGTCGGTTGCTTCTGTTCTTATCATGCGAAGGGCGGAGATGTATTCTTGGCGGGCTTCTGACGGGATGATAAGAAGAGGATGGCCTAAACGTAAAAGGATATAGTTGCTAAGGAGTCTTCCGGTTCTGCCGTTTCCATCACGGAACGGATGCAGATACTCGTAGAAACCATGAAAGCGGGCGGCAAGTATCATGGGATGAACAGAGGCAGAGGCAATGGCCCTTTCGGTTGATTCCAATAACTTGGGCACTTTAGCTATCAGTTGCTCGTGGTCGCCGAAGACAGTGTCTCCCGCAGCCATATCCGTAGTGGTGTATTCGCCTGGTATGGCATCAGGAGAGCGGTAAGAAAGGGTGTGGAGCGTAACCCGCTTGTTGATTTCTTTCAGCAACACTTCATCAAGTACGTGCTGCGTGTTTTGCATCACATACTCGAACGCATCAAAATGGTCAAGCATTTCGAACGCCTCGAAAAGAGTCTTTCCTGCAGGAACCATCCCCAGTCCTTTCTCCTTAAGTTCCCGGGTGTCGTCCACAGAAAAGGAGTTGCCCTCAATGGCGCACGAATGGGTAGAAAAGAGCACTTCATTATATTTAATGTACTCCTCTCTGTTCATCTTGTTGATGATAAGCGCTTGATACTTGCACCTCAAATCCTCGTATTTATTGATTCCCTCTTCTATTGTCATAACCATTTGTCTTTATTGTCTGCAAAGATAGTGCAAACCGAGTGCAATACAAAACGAATCCCGTTCTTTTTTATTTCCGGGACATTAGTCCTACCAACTCCACTGCACACTAAGCTTCCAGTTGCGCCCCGGCATAGGGTAGCGTTTCACCACTTCGTGCCTTGAGTTGGTGATATTGTTACATTCTATAGTGGTCTGCAGCGACTGACGGCCTATGGCGAACCTCTTGTTCAGCTTAAGGTCAATGGTTTGCCAGGCGCCAAGCATATCCTCCTTGTTATTAGATATAAGCGCAAAGCGGTCGCCGGTATACAGCCACGATGTGCAGAGCGAGTAGCCGTCGTAGCCAAGGTCCACTATTACGGACGCCGAGTGAAGGGGCGAGTAGGGTATAGTGTTCTTATATTCAGGGTCGGAGGGCGACGAGTAGTCGCGGTCTTGCTGACAGGTGTAGTTGGCATTGGCAGACAGCGAGAACTTTCCCCACGTGCGGTCGTAGCCTGCCGTGGTGCTTAAGCCTAAGCTCTTTACCAGTCCGAAGTTTACCATCGACCAGCGAAACTGGCACTTCATGGGTATAGCCACAATCTTGTCTTCTATCCTGTTGTAGTATAGGTCGAGAGCCAGATGCAGATGTTGGTCTTTATAGTCGGCTCCGAGGTCCCACTGTGATGTATACTCGGGCTTGAGCTGAGCGTTGCCCACAAGCGTATAGTAGAGGTCGTTGATTGTAGGTGCGCGGAAGATGCGCTTATGGAAGGCACGCACCGTCCACGGTCCGCCGTGCCATGAGGCAAGATACATAGGTGTAAGACGGCTCAAAGGCTTGGCCGCCGAGCGTGTATGGTCGGCTATATGGGTGTATAGCAGAGCCACGTTGGCCTCGAATCCACGATACGAGGCAATGGCAGATAGCAGCGATTTGGAGTCGATGCGGTATACATAAGCAAACTTGTAGACGTCTGCCTTGAGGTCGGTCCAGCGCAGGTCGGTGCTTGCCGTAAGCGACAGATAGCGTGTGTTCCACGCTCCGGCTACCGATCCGTACAGGTCTTGCTGTGCATAGTGGTTGTTGCAGTACATGGTTGAGGCGTTGGTCTGCGGGTCTTGTAGGTAGTGCAGATAGTCGTAAGCATACTTAAGGTTTGCCTTCAAGCCGAAGTGTTGCCACGAATGTTTATACGACGATTGCACAAAGAAGTTCTGGTCCCACTGCCGGTCGGTAGAGTCCCACTGGTCGGACAGACGTCGGATGACGGGTCCGGGCAGTCCGCGCTCCGAGTTGTAGTAGTAGATGTGTGTGGACAATCCTTTATAGAAGGCGGCAGCCTCCAGTCGGTAGAATGTAATATCCGAGTTGTGTCGGGTGCCGGTAGTATCCTCTTGTTCCGATTGAAAGCGGAAGCTGTAGTTGCCCTTGGTGTGCTGATATTCGGCATCGACGAAGAGCAGGTCTTTAAGGGAGAAGTATCCCTTAATCTTGTTGAGGCCGAAGGAGCCGTTGCCGTATTCGAGGATATAGCTTGTCTCTGTGGGGCGCTTGGTCTGCATGTACACCGTGGCAGCCGAGGCATACTCGGAAGCCGACTGCAAGCGCTCGTTGCGGTTGGCGTTGTACAGCGACACCGACTCCATGTTGGACAACGAGTAGCGACCAAGGTCTATCTGTCCGTTCTGCGCATTGGTTATGCGTATGCCGTCGAGATATACACCCACGTGCTGCGAGCCTAAGGAGCGCACGTTGATAGTCTTCAGTCCGCCCAGTCCGCCGTAGTCCTTAATCTGCACACCCGAGAAATACTTAAGGGCGTCTGCCACCGATGTGGTGGAGAGATTCTGCAACATCGAGCCTTTAAGCGTTTGGGATGGGGTGAGGTAGTGGGGGCGAACGCCTACCACGGCTACATCCTGGAGGGTTTGGATGGAGTCGAGACGCTGGGCGCTTGAGGGGTGGGGGAGCGCAAGGGCAATGGCTATCAATGAGCGTGTAATAATCATATCGTGTTCTATGTCGTGTAATCGAAAAGCGGCTATGCGCTCACGCGTACAGCCGCTTTATATAATCTAACCTAATTTATATTTGGATTGGATGATAATATGCGTGTGTATCACTCAACCACAACCTTCTTAACCGAACCGTCAGAGTACTTGACGATGTTCAAGCCCTTCTGTGGCTGGTTGATGCGGCGTCCGTCCACGGTGTAGCGAGCCACCTCGTGGCGGTTGGCAGCGGCGTCGGTAGAGCTTATGCCTACGGCGGCGTTGACGTTGATGTTGACGTCGGCGGTAGTGGTGATGCCGTTAGAGCAGAAGGCGATGGTAGCCGTTGTAGAGCCAGCCTTGATGCCCTTGACAACGAGCTTGCCGTTCTTTACGGTAGCTGTGGCAACAGCCTCGTCTGTCACGCTCTGCACCGTCTTTACGATGGCAGCCTGGAAGTTGTCGGCATCGGTGCAAACGTTAGATAGGTCTATCTCTTTTTCCTTGTTCTCGTCTACAGCCACGGCGTCCATCTTGCCTGCTACAGGGTCCTCGGTGTCGGGGAAGACGAACACTTCGGGGAACCAGTAGTTCGACTCCATAGTATACTCGGCAAGCTGCTTGCCGTCAGCGTCGTACTTGCGCACAACGTTGTCGTTGAATGTCCAGCCGTTTACGAGGTTGGTGTATATGCAGTCGGTCTTTGGGTCTACGCGCAGTGCGCTCGTAGCATAGAAGGCTCTGCCGTCTGTAAGGTCGATAATGAGCGACGCTGTATTAGTGTCGATGTCGTACTTGTATGCCTTCTTTGTGTCGTATTTCACAGATGTGGTCCAGTAGAGCACGTTGTTCTGCATGCTTGCGCAGAATCCGTCGGGGTTCCATGCGTTGTTGCCATTGGCAGCCGATGTCGACGGTGTGCCTATGCCCTCGGCAAGCTTGATGTCTACAAGCTCCTGCTTCTCGGTGTCGATACGTGCTATGCCGTCGCCCTTGCTAACCCACAGCGATCCGTCCTTAGCCATAACGATAGAGCCGCAGCCTGCGGCAGGTATGGTCTTGACGATAGAGTTGTCGGCACAGTTGATGATGTGTATGTTCTTGTTGCACTCTACGGCATACACATAGTCGTTGAGGCGAACCATATTGCCACACTGGCCGTTGCCGTAGTCGAGTGTAAGTACGGTGCCCGTAATCTCCATCTTGTCGAGGTCGAAGACGTATATGCCGTCGCTTGTGCTGACGTAAGCCTTATGCTCGTCGACACCGCAGAAGGAGCGTCCGTCGCCTCCGTTCGAGCCAATGTTCTCTATCTGCTTCAGTATGCGCATCGAGTTGGCGTCGCATATTGTGATGCGTCCTCCGCTTACCTCTGCTCCTGGGTCTTTAGCCTGCTTTGCCATAATGTAGTAGCGGTTGCCCCAAGGTGTGCAGTAGCAGCCCGTGGCGCCTATCTCCTTAGCCACGTAATAGCTCCATGTGCCATCGGCGGCAAGGTGGTTTACGCTTGCGTTCCCGTGGGTGTAGCTACCTTCGTTAAGCACAAATACGCCCTGTGTATAGTCTACCGTTGCCGGCAGATAGCTAAGGTTGCCGTCGTAGACATTCTCAGATGAACTTGATGTGAACACGTAAGCGTCCACACAACCGTTTGTGAGTGTACGGCCACTGGCACCAACATTTGAATAACCAAGGGCATCAGAAGCCTTCTCGGCTACATAATAGCTCCAATAGTCGGTATATCCCGAAGGTGAGTTCCAAGAGTCGCCATCGCCCCAATCGTTGCTTGCTGATGTTTCAAACTCTGATGATGGGATGTCAAACACGCCGTTGCGGGGATATAACACGCTGGTCATAGTAGCAAGCGTGACGTTGCGGTCGGCGTCGGCGTCATAGCCAAAGGCACCGATATAGAAACCCCAGCTGGCCTGTGTAGCCATCATATAGAGGGCAGGGTCGGCCTTTACGACGGCACGTATAAGGTCCTCGCCGGTCTTGGTCTCGGTAGAGTTCCAGCGGTAGCCCCATACAAGGGTCTTGCCCTCGTTCTGCCCGTCAGCCCACTTTATGGCGAGAGCAGCCTGGCAGTCGCCCTGTCCGGTCCAGCGCTCAATCTTCGAGAAGTCGATGCCGGTAGACGTGGTGGCTTCGGCAGCCTTCTTGATGTTGGCAGCCAAGGCGGTTGACACTTTACGGGGTGCACCCTGCACCCTGATTGTCGTTGTCTGTGCGAGCGCTGATGCACTCACGAGCAGAGCGAACGCTAAAGAAGTAAAGTTCTTGTTCATATATATAAAATGTAATGATATCGGCCATACGCGCCCAATCCACGAGGCGCACATCGATGACGTTCTTTCAGCAAGCATCCCGGTGCGGGACGTTTTCGGCAGGTCTTCTGACTCGCCGCCCAGACGCAAACGCCTTCCCAGCTTGGGGCTGTTAGGCATCATTGGCTTAACAACCTTGGGCAAGTGGCTCTCTTGTTCGCGCCCGATATAAGGGCGGCTCACAGCTGCGGGACAGTTGGAGACTCTCACTCCATTCCCTTTTAATCGCCTCTCGCACATAACGATACGATGAGGCAAACCGTTGCGTGTGCAAAGGTAACTAATTTATTTGAAACTAATGGGGTGATAATTGAATTTTATGCTTACCTTTGTGCACAGCAATCCTTGAACAAGAAAATAGTGTATGAAGATTTATTTTAATCACAAAGAAGAACTTTGGAACTCGTGGTCGCATGGCGCCGGCATCGTCTTAGGTCTTGTCGTGGGCACCATCTTCCTCGTGTGGTGTGGCTGGGCACGCAATGGCTGGGCCACGGCAGGCATCATATTGTATCTCTTCGGTATGCTGTCGAGCTACATAGCGTCCACCGTATACCATGCCTTGTCGGCATGGTCGCCGTGGAAGGAGAAGCTGCGCAAGTGGGACCATGCCGCCATCTACTGGCATATAGCCGGCAGCTACTCGCCCATAACGCTTGTTGCGCTGCGCGAGTACGGCTATTGGGGCTGGGCGCTCTTTGTCTTTATATGGCTCGCGGCTATAGCCGGAACCATAAAGAGCTTTATGGGCCTCAAGGGGCATAGCTATGTAGAGACGGTGTGCTACGTGGTTATGGGCTTAAGCGTGCTCGTGGCGTTCGGTCCGCTGATGCACTGCGTCGACCCATCGGCAATAGTGTGGATTATAGCCGAGGGTGTGGCCTACATCACGGGAGCCACCTTCTACTGTCTGCGCAAGCGGCGCTTTATGCACACCGTGTTCCACTTCTTTGTGCTTGCCGGCTCGGTATGCCACATCATAGCCGTATGGGATATAATGATGAGATGGCTATAGATGGGGTGTAAAAGCACCCCGAAATGTTAAAACGTAGCTTTTTGAGAAACTTTTGTGATAGAAAGAAACACATATTTGTATAATTTTTATAACTTTGCGCATTATTAATTATAAAACGTGTAAGTATGAAGAAAATTTTACTCTCGTTCATGGCGATGGCTTTGCTCGCCACAAGTGCTAACGCACAGGTTTTCAATAAAGAGGTAAAGGAGTCTGCCAAGGTAGAGCTTAACAACAAGTTTACAGCTGCTAAAGTTAAGGTAGGTCCAAAGCGTTTGAAGGACAGTCAGAAACTTTTAGGCTATCCTGGCTCTACAGGTGCAAAAGGCTTGGGTAGCATCGGATTTAAATCTTGGGACCACGCTACTTTGGTTTTGTCTGCATTTATAAATTCGGAAGTTGCAACAACTTATAAAGGATATAAGGTTGTAGGTTTGAATTTTGCTGTAAGTGGTTCGCTTGGTGCAAATAATGTATATGCATCCGCTGTTTTTTACAATGGTCCAACTGACGAAGAAGGAACTGAGGTAAATACCGCACTCACAAAATATGATATATCTGAACGCAGTTCGGACAATAAAATTGAT
>USCM01000113.1 GCA_900553155.1 uncultured Prevotella sp.
CTCGCTGGCAAGGGCTGTAGAGCCGAGGATAACCATCTCGTTGTCTATCCCAGCCGAATTGCTCATTATCCCGAGTGTGGTCGATGTAAGCAGCTGGCTCTTTCCAGAGGAGCGTCCGTTGGAATTGTTTTGGTCTTCCTTGATAAGCAGCTTAACGTTGGCCTGGTATATAGGTGTGGTAAACTTGAGGTAAATCACAGCCAAGCTAAGGCAAACGACAAGCGACAGTACGAACCACTTCCAGTTGAGCACAACCATGGTGTAGAGCGTCCTGATATCAAACGACGACTTCTCAGTTTCGTTTTCTTGCTGGACATTATACAGTCCTACGTTTTTGTTTTCTTCCATTTCTTTTTAGTATGCAATAATGTGTTTGCACTTATTGTGTCCTGATATGCGTTTCTTATTATCGTCCGTTCTCGGCGAGTTGCAGCAGATACTTGCCATAATTGTTCTTGCTCATGGGCTTGGCGATGTCCTTAAGCTTCTCGCTGTCTATCCATCCCTTCTTGAAGGCTATCTCCTCAAGGCAAGCCACCTTCAGTCCCTGTCGCTTCTCAATCACCTCGATAAAGGTGCTTGCCTCCGACAGGCTGTCGTGTGTGCCGGTGTCGAGCCATGCAAAGCCGCGCTGGAGGGTCTTCACCTTAAGGTTGCCCTGGGCAAGATACTCCTGGTTTACGGTTGTAATCTCCAGCTCGCCACGCTTGCTTGGCTTGATGTGGTTGGCTATCTCCACCACGCTGTTGGGGTAGAAGTACAGGCCCACAACGGCATAGTTGCTCTTGGGATGTTCGGGCTTCTCCTCAATGCTCAGGCAGTTGCCGTTGCTGTCGAATTCTGCCACGCCGTAGCGTTCGGGGTCGTTGACGTAATAGCCAAACACCGTGGCCTTGCCTTCCTGCTCCACATTCTGCACACTCTCGTGCAGAAGCTGTGTGAATCCGGCACCGTAGAAGATGTTGTCGCCCAACACAAGGCATGCCGAATCGCCTCCAAGAAAGTCGGCGCCAATGATAAAGGCCTGCGCCAAACCGCCGGGGTAGGGCTGCTCGGCATACTCGAACTTCACGCCAAAGTTGCTGCCGTCGCCAAGCAGACGCTTGAACGAAGGCAAATCGTCTGGGGTGGATATGATAAGAATCTCCCTAATGTCCGCCAGCATAAGCACGGAGATGGGATAGTATATCATTGGCTTGTCGAAGATAGGGATAAGCTGCTTGCTGATGCCCTTTGTGATTGGGTAAAGCCGTGTACCCGAACCACCGGCTAAAACGATTCCTTTCATAGTCGTAAGGGGTATTGTTGTACTGATTAATGTTCCGGAAAGTGCATAAAATGCGTACAAAGATAATAATAATAGTTGGAATACTGCCAGGTATTGATATAAAAAAGAGCCCCTTAATATAATATTGTCAAATAATTACTTCTATCATCACAAAACTTTTGCGAGATTGGAATAGTTTTATTAATTTTGCATAAAATAGGCAATGCCTTGCACTCTCGCAAACAGCGGGATGCTGCATTGAGGCTCAGGGCCTTTATGCAAGGTTAAACATTAAAATATAAACATTACACAAACATGGGATTCTTATCAAGACTTTTCAGCAAAAAGGACGATAATAACAAGACAGGCGGAATGGAAGACTACATGCAGTTGGTGCGTGTGTACTTCCAGGCTTCTATAGCGGCAAACGTTGGCATTACCAATCTTGCTATGCTGCCAGACCTCCGCGTGTTCAAGTCGACACTGCATGTGCAGACCATCAACAACAAGCTCGGACTCGGCGAGAAGAGCGCCTGCCGCAAGATGCTAAAAGAAATCTACGGCACCGACGACCTCTTCTTTAAGGAGGTAGACCAAAGCATACGCAAGAACTGCCGCAAGATGCAGGACGTGCAGGTGTATCTCGTTCAGTTCCAAAGCTTCACACAGGACATGATGATGCTTATGGGCAACCTTATGAAGTTTAAGCTTCGCCTCCCCTCTGTCTTCAAGAGCGCACTGTACAAGATGACGGAGAAAACCGTTGCCGGCATATTCACAAAGAACGACTATACCGACCCGGCTGTGCTGAAGGCTGTGGTGGCTATACGACAGTACAACAACCGCCTCGGATTCTCGCAGAAGTGGATTGTCGACTTTGTATATCAGGTGGTGATGCTTGCCAAGAAAGAACCAAAGCCTGCCGAAGAAGATAAGGAAAAGAAATAAAGGCACACCGCAAAAAAATGCAATAAATTTTGTGCCGTTTCACAGAAATAAGTTAATTTTGTAATCAAATAGTAGCATAATGGAAGCCGACGCCAAATCTATCGACCTTTTCACAACACGTGTCAGGCAGATGATTCTTCAGTACGAGGAGTTAAGGGGGCATAATGTCGCGCTCAACGCCACAGTAGAGGGGCTGAGGGTACGCATAAGCCAACTTGAGGCGCAAATCGCACAACTGCAGAACGATTACAAGAGTCTGAAAATGGCACGTATGGTCGAGATAGCCAACGGCGACATGGAGAATGCTCAGAAGCGCCTTGCCAAGCTCATCAGAGATGTAGACAAGTGTATAACGCTTGTAAGCGAAAGCAAGTAGACCGACTAAACCATCTCTCACCACAAAGCATACTTCAAACCCACGAACGTGCCCCAATACATCAACACAATGGCAGAAGAAAACCAAGAGAAACTGCGTATAAGGCTTCATGTATACGACACCGAAATACCGGTGAACGTGCGTCCACAGGACGAGCCCTACTATCGCGATGCCGCTCAGTTGATAACAACTACCGTCAACGCATACGCGTCAAGGTACAAGGGACCCAAAAACGAGAAAGAACTGCTGTATATGGCGCTCATCGATATCGCTCTGAGATATCAGATGGAAATGTCGCGCAACGACACAAAGCCTTACGACGACATCATCAGCAAGCTTACGCAAGAGATTGAGGATGTGCTCAAGAAGGAGTAGGAGGGCTATTTCCAAAACAAACGGAACGTATCACACATATTAATAATGTATAATAAAATATAATAATGTTAGGTATCTTAATCAGTGCCGTGCTCGCTCTCATCGTAGGCGCAGCAGCAGGCTATACTATTTTCCGCTATGTAATCAAGGGAAAATATAATGAAATGATTGCAGCCGCCAACAAGGAGGCTGAAGTTGTAAAGGAGAAGAAGCTCCTTGAGGTAAAGGAGAAGTTCCTCAACAAGAAGGCTGAACTCGAGAAGGAGGTGCAAACGCGCAACCAGAAGATACAGCAGAGCGAGAACCGCTTGAAGCAGCGTGAGATATCGCTCAACCAGCGTCAGGAAGAACTGGGCCGCCGCAAGCAGGAGTGCGACCAGAGCGCACAGCGTATTGAGAACGAGAAGAAGCTCATAGCCCTCAAGCAGGAGGAGCTCGAGAAGATGCAGATTAAGGAGCGCGAGAAGCTCGAGGAACTCTCGGGTCTCAGCGCCGAGGAGGCTAAGAACCGCCTCGTGGAGAGCCTCAAGGACGAGGCACGCACCGACGCGGCATCTTACGTAAACGAGATTATGGACGAGGCAAAGCTCAATGCCAACACACAGGCAAAGAAGATTGTTATCCAGACCATACAGCGCGTGGCTACCGAGACCGCCATCGAAAACTCGGTATCCGTGTTCCACATCGAGAACGACGAGGTAAAGGGCCGCATCATCGGTCGTGAGGGCCGCAACATCCGCGCTCTTGAGGCTGCCACAGGTGTCGAGATTGTGGTAGACGATACACCGGAGGCTATAGTTATATCAGCCTTCGACCCCGTACGTCGTGAGGTTTGCCGCCTTGCCCTGCACCAGCTCGTAGCCGACGGACGTATCCACCCGGCACGCATCGAGGAGGTTGTGGCAAAGGTTAAGAAGCAGCTCGACAACGAAATTATCGAGACCGGTAAGCGCACAGCCATCGACCTCGGTATCCACGGCCTGCACCCAGAGCTTATCCGCATTATCGGTAAGATGAAGTATCGCTCGTCGTACGGTCAGAACCTCTTGCAGCACGCTCGCGAGACAGCCAACCTCTGTGCCGTTATGGCAGCCGAGTTGGGCTTGAACCCGAAGAAGGCAAAGCGTGCCGGCTTGCTGCACGATATAGGTAAGGTGCCCGATGAGGAGAGCGAATTGCCGCACGCACTCTACGGTGCCAAGATTGCCGAGAAGTACAAGGAGAAGCCAGACATCTGCAATGCTATCGGCGCTCACCACGACGAGATGGAGATGAACACCCTCCTTGCACCTATTGTACAGGTTTGCGACGCCATCTCTGGCGCACGTCCAGGTGCCCGCCGCGAGATTGTCGAGGCTTACATCAAGCGTCTTAACGACCTTGAGGCTATCGCCATGTCTTACCCTGGCGTTACAAAGACATACGCCATCCAGGCTGGTCGCGAGCTCCGTGTTATCGTTGGAGCCGACAAGATGGACGATAAGGAGACCGAGAACTTGTCTGGCGAGATAGCCAACAAGATTCAGACCGAGATGACATATCCTGGTCAGGTCAAGATCACAGTAATTCGCGAGACACGCTCGGTAGCTTACGCTAAGTAAGCACGGGCGTTGCCAAAGGATAAAACAAAAAGTCCCGAAGGAGCAATGGCTTCTTCGGGACTTTTTGTTTTGTTGTATATCAGTAGGCTGTCTACTTCGTTATCTCGCCACAAATGTTAGTGTTCATCAAGTTGCGGATGGTATGGCAGTCGGAGTAATGCGCTTGCAAGAACATCAACTTTGTAACAGCACTCTCCACCGTCGAGTCGTATCCGCTTACAATGCCGGCATCCTTAAGCTGGTAGCTCGCCTCGTAGCGGCCCATCTTTACGTTGCCAGCCACACACTGCGTTATGTTCACCACCGTCACGCCACGCTTCGTGGCATCCATAAGCAGCTGTCTAATCCAAGGCTTCTGCGGAGCGTTGCCGCTGCCGAACGAGCGCATAACGATACCTCTAAGCTCGGGAGCCTCAAGCACATGGCGCACAATGTTCTGCTGGATGCCCGGGAAGAGCGAGAAAACCACAACGTTAGGGTCCATGGCAAAGTGCGGAATCATCGGACGTGTGTAGTCGGGCTTAAGGATAAAGTGGGGGTTAAACTGAAACTCGACGCCTGCCTCGCACAGATGCGGATAGTTGAAGGTGTTGAAAGCGTTAAATCCGTCGGCACTCTCCTTGGTGCTTCGGTTGCCACGCAGCAGTCGGCCGCCAAAGAAGATGCACACCTCCGGCACCATCGGATGGCCGTTGTCGTCGTAAGCCGAAGCCAGCTCAATACTCGTCACAAGGTTCTCCTTGCCGTCGGTACGCAACTGACCGATAGGCAGCTGCGAGCCGGTAAGGATAACAGGCTTGGTCAAGTTCTCGAGCATAAACGACAATGCACTTGCCGTGTAAGCCATAGTGTCGGTGCCATGCAGAATCACGAAGCCGTCGTAACGGTCGTATCCGTCGGCAATGATGCGCACAATCTGAGCCCAGCGTCTAAGCGAAATGTCCGACGAGTCGATTGGCGGCGTAAACTGGTAAGTGTCTACGTCCGTCTTAAGGTAGGCAAATTCGGGAAGATTGGCAATGAGGTGCTCGAAGTTGAGGGGTTCGAGAGCACCGGTCTTTGGATTGCGTCCCATACCAATAGTACCGCCGGTATAAATCAGCAGCACTTTGTGGTGGCGCTTGTTGGCATTGTCGATGTTCATTTGTGGTATATTGTTATATATGGGGCAAAATTAATATAAAAATATGATAACAGAGATTCTTTGCCAAGGTATTTTCCATTTAAATGCTCCTAAATTACAATATTTCGGTTTTTAGCCCTAAAAACTACGATATTCGTAGTGTTGTGTGGCGATTTGTAAGATATAAACCAAGTATCGGGTATGTATACAGGTGTATCTGCTTTCGTTTTGACATATTCCAACTAAGGCTTAATTGGTCAGTCATTAAGGCTTAATTGGTCAGTCATTAAGGCTTAATTGGTCGGTCATTAAGGCTTAATTGGTCGGTCATTAAGGCTTAATTGGTCAGTCATTAAGCCTTGGTTGGAATGTCGTTAAGAGATTGTTGTTCGTGTAATAATATTAACGCTCATTACACGATTAAATCATTAACGTCCATTATACGACAAAACACGTTTTATCTGCCACTCTGCAACCATAGCCTAAAAATTACGCCTAACCCTCTGTTCCTCAATATGTTGCGCTGGTTGCAGATGCCTCGTTTTATCTGCAACCATCTGCCACCATCTGCCACCCTTGTTTCATTCGTCGCCGAGGCGGCGACGCTCCTCGCCGCACAAGCAGCGTTTCAGCTACATAAGCAAGCACAAGCTTGCAAGTCGCGGTGGCAGATGAAACATCATCTGCCACCCTATCTGCCACCGTGTAACCTCCAGGTATACAGTGTGTTGCAAGGTTTTTTATGCTAAAGTTGCAGATGGCAGATAAAAATGAAAACAAAAAAGCCGCTGCAAATGATGCAACGGCTTTTTGTTTGATTGATAGGGTGGAGTTGGTGGGATTCGAACCCACGTCCAAACAGGGAAACCATACGCTTTCTACATGCTTATTCCAGCCTTCATTTTCGAGCTGTGGCAAGACCCAGACCACCAACCGCAGCCTTATCCTCTAAAACTTCATCGTGGTGGCGAGGC
>USCM01000114.1 GCA_900553155.1 uncultured Prevotella sp.
CGCGGTCCTGGATACGTGCAAACTGGTATGGATACATAGGGTCGTGCATACCGCTCACAAGCTCGTATCGCTTGGGCAGCCACTCGTTGGCGTGCTTTACAAGGATGTTGTAATCCTTTCGTGGCAGAGCCACGTCGGCATCGTCGTCCCATGGCACGAATCCCTTGTGGCGCACGGCGCCAAGCATTGTGCCCGCAATGAGATAATATGTAAGATTGTGCTCACGACAAACCTTGTCTATTGCAAGCAGAATGTCGAGTATGTACTTCTGTAATTCCTTTGTCTCTTCGTCTGTTATTCTTTTTTGTTCCTTCATACCTATATTATCTATTTATTTCAAATCACAGTCATATCCTTACGGTTGTAGAAGTCGGCAAGCACCCGTACAATCTCCTCCGACATACTGTCTGCCACGTAGTTGAAGTCGCGTCCGCTGCGTATAGTCTTAAGGAACGACAGCAACTCGTATCTCAGGCCTTCTCCGTCGAGCTGGTAGAAGTAGCGTCGGTTGTTGTGCGGATTCTCGTAGCGCACCTCAAAGTAGTCGGTCTTCCACCATGGTGCAGGCACATATATGTATCCCTTGGTGCCCGACACTATCATCTCGCCTTCCGACTTAACCCCCTGCCCCACCTTAAGCGAGGCAACGGCATGCGGATATATAAAGGATATCTTGGTAAAGGCGTCGTAGTTGCGCTGCTCGTTGTCAAAGCGTGTCACAATCTGCTTGCTTAGATAGTCGGTGCCCAAGAGCTGGAATATGGGCAGCATGGCTGTAGGACCCCATGCGCACACGCTGTTCCACTCGAGCTGCTCCTGGCTTATGTCCTGCTCGGGGTCTACCTCGTGCAGACTTGTGCAGCTGGCGTCCACCGACACTATATCGCCTATAATGCCGCTCTTGGCAAGCAGCAGCAGGCGGTTGTAAGCCATCGAGTAGGCTGTCTTTATGGCATCCAGCAGCACAACACCCTTCTCGGCGGCAAGCGCCTTAAGCTCGCGCCACTCTTCGGAGCGCAGCGTTACCGGCGACTCGCACAGCACGTGCTTGCCACACTCCAACGCCTTCTTTATCTGGCTGTAGTGCAGCTCGGGTGCCGAGATGATGTACAGGGCATCCGACGACGCAAGCAGCTCGTCGTACGAGGCGGCATGGCGTGCCTTGTCCTTAAGGCATCCGGTAAGGAAGCGGTCGTTAAGCGTATACACCTTGCCCGTCTCGAGTCCGTTGACAAACTGGCTCTCACGCTCTATCTTGTTGAGTATGGACGATTCGCCCACAAGTCCGAGCGTAATAGGCTGTTGCTCGCTGCGTATCTCGGTGCTCGACACTCCGTCGGTGCGCTCGAGGTATACCACACGACAATAGTCGTTGAGATAGTCGAACTTGCCCTTCCAGTCGGATCCTACGGTGAATATGTCGACACCAAGCCGCTTGATGTCGTCTATCTTCTGACCCTCGTACTCCTCAATAATAATCTCGTCGGCAAGTCCGGTGGCCTGCACAGCCTCAACTCGCTCCATAAGCGTCTGCTGCACGTTAATCTTGCCACGCTCGCGGTCGAACGTGTCGGACGTCACTCCAACGATGAGATAGTCGCCAAGAGCCTTGGCTCGCTTCAGCAGTCGGATGTGTCCATAATGTAGAAGGTCGTAGGTGCCGTATGTTATGACTTTAATCATATATCTGTGTTGTAGGGTGTTTATACTTTTATAATTATAGTAGACCTCGTCGCTGCATATCCTTCAATGCCTCAACAAGTGTGGTGTTGTCGTCGGTGGTTATGGCTCCGAGATGACCTACACGGAACACCTTGTCTGCCATGTCGCCTCCGTTGGGGCATATCCATATTCCGTACTCGTCCTTAAGACGGAGGAAGATGTCGTAAGCCGATACATTGTGTGGGTGAAGAGGTGTGACGGCGTTGCTCAACGACTGCGACACGATGGTGAACGGCATATCGGCTATCTTCGAACGGAAGTCGGCAGCCAACTCAGCCATACGCTTATTCTCGCTCTCCACGCCTCCAGCCTGCTCTATCTCGCGCAGACGTGCGTTGATTTGACGCAGGATGCCCACGGCGGGAGTGAATGGTGTCTGTCCACGCTCACCATTCTTAAGCGCGTCCTTGAGGTTGAAGTACATCGACTTAACCTCTCGGCTGCAAACACGCTCTACGGCGTTGGGTGCAAGCACTATAAGAGAGATGCCCGGAGGACATGCCAAGGCCTTCTGCGAGCCTGTTATCATGACGTCCACACCGAGCTTAGCCATATCGAAGGGGTCGGCAAGGAAGGAGCTAATGCTGTCTACCACAAGGAAGATGCCGTTGCGGTGGCAGAAGTCGCTTATGAGCTGTATGTCGTAGAGCACACCTGTAGACGTCTCGTCGAGGTTGACGAGGAATCCGGTGTAGCCCTTGTCCTCGTACGGGGCAAGATGCTCGGCTGTGAGAGCGCATCCCATATCGAGCTTTATCTCTGTATGGGGTATGTCGTGTATCTCGCATAGCTGCACAAAGCGGTGGCCAAAGCTACCGCCGTTTACCACGAGCACACGGTCTTTAGGTGTAAAGACATTCATCACCGTGGCTTCCATAGATGCTGTACCCGAACCTGTGATAAACACTACGCGTGCTCCTTCGGGAGCCTTGGCAAACTTCTTTACAAGCTCTTCGTTCTCCTTCATTGTCTCCGAGAACTCAGCTGTACGGAAATAAGGTACCTGTTCCTCGCCGATTGCCCTTACGGCATCGCTCGACATAACTGGTCCTACTGTAAAATTAAGCATATCTTGTATTCTTTTCTATAAACAATAAATAACCGTTTGGTCAATATATTGCATACTATAATGCGTTTTTTTAAAATATAATAAACCCTATCCCCTATCGCTTAATCCATCCGAAGGTCTTGATGCTGGTGTACTTGCGCCACAGGTTAAGGCTGCGCTTGCGTGGCACGCCGTGTCGGCGTATATAGTCGGCAGCCGCCTCTATCATGCGCTTGCACACACATCCGTCGAGATAAGGGTCGTAGTTGTCCACAATCCACTGGCGTCGGGCTATAGCCTCGGGGTCGCTCAAGGCGCGGTCGTAAGCCTCGCAAAGGGTGGCTGGGGTTGGTATGTTCTCCCAATAGATGTCCTTGGCAATGGTGCCAATGGTGATGACGGGGCGCGACAGCAGCAGAAACTCGTACACAGCCGACGACGTATCGCTTATCAACACGTCGCTCATAAGCTGATACTTGGTGATGTTCTCGCCCTGATCTACAAATATAACGTTGCTCTTGCCTTCTGCCCAAGCACGGTATTCGTCTGCCCACTCCTTGCAGGTAAGCGGATGAAACTTCATAAGCACCAACGCGTCGTTGCGCTCTGCCAGCTCGCCCAGCTTCTCCTTCATGCCCTCCAAGGGCAGCGACGTGAGCTTTGGCGAGAATGTCGGGGCATAGAGTATGATGCGCTTGCAGCCCGACTGCTGCAGCAGACGCTGCCTCTCGTCGTCGTACTTGTGCAGGTTGCGCTTTATCCAGTCTTGCTTTGGCCATCCCGTCTCTACCACCTCAAAGTCGCCGTACTTTTGAGCCAATGCCTTAAAGTGTGAGGTGAAGTAGGGGCCTTGTGTGAAGTAGGTGTCGAAGTAGCGGCGTATTATCCAGTGATCCTTCTTCTCGGCTGCATAGCCGTGGAACACCTGAATCTTTACTCCGGGCAGATAATATGGCACAATGTTGCCTGGCACGAACACTGCATCTGGCGAAAAGTTGTAAGCTTCTTGTATGGAGTTGGTCCAACGCACCTTTGAGGCATACTCAAAGGTCTTGATCTTGGGCTGGTGTATGTACCACATCACCTCGTGTGGCAGATTGTTGTCTGCCACATACTCTTGTAGTGGGTTAAGTATGTCGATAGCGTATCTATTCTCGCAAAACAGTAATATTCTCATCGTGTCGGCCGTTTTTCAGTTTTTACACCATTTTATTGGTTGTTTACATTATTTTGCAAAGTTATAAATAAAAAAGCGTTTGGTGTTATATTTCTATTAATAATGTGTGAAATATTATACACCCAACGCTTAAAACTAATATATTTCGTGATATTCTACTTAAATATCTTGAGCATCGACTTGCGTCTACGCCACTTTTCGTCGTGTACCTTCTTTACCTCAACAAGCTTCTCAATCGTCTCAACGGGCAGTTTTCTGCACTCCACATACTGCTCTGCCACGTATCTAAAGAGGTCGTATCTGCCTGTGAATCGGGTCAGATTCTCCATACATTCTGCCAAGGGCAGCTGCTCGCCTTGCGGCATAAACCTCATACGGTTGATGTCGATAAGCGAGAAGTGGCACTGGCTGTCGTCCTGGACGCTGTACAGCACGTTGGTAGAGTTGAGGTCGATGTCGAGCACGCCCTGCTCGTGCAGACGTGCCACGAAGCAAGCAAAAGAGGCTGCTATGCTGCGGTCGAACTGCTCGGGGTCGTTGAGCGGGGTCTTTATAGGCTCGTTGTAGTCGGTAGCCGATACGTAGTAGCAATAATCAATCAGCCCTACCCTACTGGTTTCGACATAGGCTATAGGCTCCGGTGTGTCGAATCCGCGGCGCAACAGCTCATGGGCGTTGTCAAAAGCGCTCTGTGCCTTCGTTCGGCGGAAGAAGGTGTAGGCTATCTTCTGGGCTGCATTGGGACGCTTGTAGCGCTTTACACACACCTCACGGGGCAAGCCGCGCCACTCTACGTTGAATATCTTTATAGTGTTGCGGCCGTCGAACACTACCCTGCCCTCCTTGTCGAACCTTTTGTGCAGAGATACTATAAAGTTGTGAGCATCGTTGCAAGCAACATATTTGGGGCTTATCTCTATCTTCATACTCTACTTTCCTCCATTCTTAAGACGGTTGCCGCAGAAGGCGTCTATAAGGCGCATCTTGAGCTTGTAGTAGGCACGCACCACCAGATAATTCCAGAAGTTGTGTATCTCGTGCATCGAGTGGCACGGCTTGAGGGTTACGTTCTCACGCGGCGCGTCCGGGTTGAGCGTGTCGCAGAGCGACGCAATATACTCAAACATATTATACTTGTCGAGCACCAAACGCTTGCTCTCGGCAAGAGCCTCACGTGCCTTGGTGTAGGTGTCGTTGGCTATGACACGGTCGATGGCAGCCACTGTCTTGTCAAAATCGTCGATGTCTATTAGTGTCATACTGTCCTTGGGGAAGTACTGGTCGACGTTGGTGCAGCCGTAATACAGCGGATAGGTGTCGCAAAGAAAACAGTCGGACAGCTTCTCGGTCCAGTAATAATCCTGCGACGAGTTTTCTATCACGATGTGATACTTGTACTGCGACAGCACGTCCCACTTGTCGGCAAAGTCGTTGAAGCCGTGTCCGAAGACGTCGAGCTGGTCGCCATAATACGCCTTGAGCCTCTCTACAAACTTGATGCGCTTGATGTGTCCTGCCGTAAATGCCTTGTTGCTTGTAATGACGGATATAAGCTTGGTCTTCTTGGGTGCCGGATCGTTCTTAAACGAGTTGTAGTCGTGCGTAAAGGCATAGTTGCCGTCGGGCTTTCGGTAGTAGCCCACAAACCATGGCAGTATGGCAGGGCCGAAGTGTACGTTGGGATGGCGAGTCTGCTGCTGGCAAGTGCACACCATACCAAACTGTCTGAGGTAGTTGCCGGGATAGACAAGCACCGAGCGCGGCTCTGTGGTGAGCATGATGGTGTTCTGCCTTGCCACGTGGCATGTCTCCACATCGCGCAGCCCCTTGCCCTGCACAACCCAGAAGTCGGGGTCTTCCACATCCTCGTTGATGTAGAACCTGTATCTGCCGTCTTGCGACATCAGCGTGCCGTCTTTGGTCTGGCGATACATTATTTTTCCGAGAATGGGACGGTATGGCGTTAGCTTTACTTTGTACATATATTGTTTTGCTGATTGTTTTGACTTGTTTATTGTTTGTCCTGTTTGGGCACAACCTTGCCGTTTACAACGTCGAAGCGCCGCTCAAACTCCTCGCGTGTGCGCTTCCAGCGGTTGTGTGTCCACAGATAGTAGGCTGGCTCGCGGCGTATGGTGTCCTCAAGCATCTTGAAGAAGCGGCGTGTTATCTCGTCGGGCGGCATGTCGGCTGGGGTGCGTGTTATAAGCCGGTAGGTGGCTGTGTAGTAGCCGCGGCGCGGTCTGCTCATCTCCACATAGAACACGGCGTTGTTCATCTTGCGCATGATGCGCTCGCCACCTGTAAATACAGGAGTGTCCCTGTGGTTGAGAAAAGGCAACCACAGGTGTATGTTGGTCCACTTGGGTCCTTGGTCGCTAATGTAGCCGCACATGTTGCGCACACCCTTGCGGCGCCAGTCGACAACGTATCGCAGCGTCTCGTTCTTTGGTATAGGACGCCCGTTGGGCTCGTGAGACCTTATCTGCCTGAACAGGTTGTCGAACACCTTGTTGCGCAACGGATGATAGATAAGGCCAAGCTGTCGCTCGGGAGGCAGGTTGATGCCCACACACGACAGCCACTCCCAGTTGCAGTAGTGGCCCAGTATGGCGGCTGCGTCCTGCCCCTCGCTGAAGCACTGCTCCACCTCCTCGCTGTTGACGACGGTGAACCGGCGGCGCAGCTCGCTGTCGCTTATGCTAAGAAGCT
>USCM01000115.1 GCA_900553155.1 uncultured Prevotella sp.
AGTTGTTTGCATAAGAAATGCAGATTGTTAAAAACACAACAATATTATATGAGCCAGAAGTTGGCAATACTAATCGTTGCGATATTGTCAATGACAAGCTCGCAACTATCCGCCCAGAATGTAGCCGTAAAGACAAACTTCCTTTACTGGGCTACTACCACACCTAATATCGGAGCCGAAGTTTCGATAGACAGGAAGCATACCGCCCAAATGTTTTTCGCACTCAACCCTTGGAAGCAGTCGGGTGGCGACCAATCGTCGCTGCGCCACTGGTCGCTCATGCCTGAGTATAGACACTGGTTTTGCCAGAGTTTCAACGGATGGTTTGTAGGCGCTCATCTTATGGGAGGCGAGTTCACGGTTGCAGGCGTCGACTTTCCCTTCGGCTTCCTCTCTACGCAGAAAAACCACCGCTACGAGGGATGGTACATCGGCGGCGGACTGACCGGCGGTTACCAATGGCCGTTGTCCAAGCACTGGAACCTTGAGACTTCCCTCGGCTTAGGCTACGACTTCATTAAGTACGACAAATTTAAGTGTGGCACATGCGGCAGAAAGTTGAAGAGCAGCCACACCAACTACTTTGGACCAACCAAGGCAGCCCTGTCGCTGATATACGTCATACGCTAACTAAACTAAAACGATATGAAACTGAACCCAATATACATATTGCCATTTCTAACGCTTGCCGTCAGTCCGTGCCGAGGGCAAGAGTGCAAGGGTGTATCCATAGCCAACAGCAGCATAAAGGTTGAGAATGTAAGGGTGAGCCATACCGACAAGCAGCTTACGTTGTCGATGACCCTCAACCTCGACCAGTTGCAGATGCCCACCAACAACCAGTTTGTACTTACCCCTACAATATCCACAGCCGACGGCGATGTGGCTATGCCAAAGATTGTTGTCAATGGTAGCCGACAGCACATTATGCTGCAGCGCGACCACCGCAAACGCTACGCCGCCGACACCTACATCGTGAAGCGCGTCAACGGCAAGCCACAGCAGATAGAGTATCTGCGCTCGACCACATACGACAAGCGCCTTGCCAACTATAAGGTGCTAATGAGCGAGGACCTATGCGGATGCGGCGATGCCCTTGCCAACAAAAGCTACGAGCTTGTAGAGTATCGCCGACCCACGGCAAAGCTTGCGACCCAAGGTGGTGGCAGAGAAGATACGCGAGCTTGACAAGCGTGCCTACATCGACTTCCCCGTAAACCGCACCGAGCTTAATCCTCTGTACCGTCGCAATCCCGAACAGCTCGACAGTATAATACGAACCATCAACACGCTAAAGGAAGACAACAACCTAACGGTGTTGGCAGTGAATATCCACGGATTTGCATCGCCAGAGGGACGCTTCGACAACAACGACCGCCTTGCCAAGGAGCGTGCGCACACCCTTACACAGTATGTGCAGCGTATGGTGCAGCTCGACGAAGGCATCTTCACGGTGTCGCACACGGCAGAAGACTGGGATGGTCTGCGCAAGTTTGTAGCCGAGAGCAACATCGAGCACAAGCAGCAGATACTCGACCTTGCCAACGACACATCGCTAAAGGAAGACGAGCGCGAGGCTAAGATTAAGGCTACCTATCCAGACGAGTACCGCTTCTTGCTTACGGCATGCTATCCCGCCCTGCGCCACTCCGACTACCATATTAAATATAAGGTGCGCCCGTTCAACGTGGAGGAGGCAAAGGCACTAATCCACACACGTCCGCAGCTGCTCTCACAGAACGAGATGTATATGGTGGCACAGACCTACGAGCCTGGCTCAAAGGAGTTTGGCGAGATAATGGAGATAGCGGTGCGTATGTTCCCCGACGACCCTACAGCCAATCTCAATGCGGCTTGCACCCGTCTTAACGCCGGCGATGCCGAGGGTGCCAAACCTTATCTTGACAAGGCTGGCGACAGCGAGGAGGCACAGGCGGCAAGAAAAGTATACGAAGAGATTAAATAACATAATTAACATAAATAATTAAACTCAAAGTATTATGAATATCTTTAAATTTTTCCCTTTGGCATGCGCTGCATTGATGATGAGTGCATGTAGTTCGGACGATGCTGGTAATGAAGGCGGCAATCCGGGTGCTGCTGGCGATCCGCAGTATCTGGCGGTGAACATCGTGAATGTGGGTACTACGCCTACACGTGCAAATGATTATGAGGATGGAAAACCTGAGGAAAGCACAATCAATAAGGTGCGTTTCTACTTCTTCAATGGTGATGGATCGCCTTATCTTATAAAGCCTACAGGCTCTGAAGTAACAGGTGGCGAAAACATAAACTGGCTTGAGGTTACTAATCCTACTGACGATACTACTACTCCTGGCACCTCAACAAGTGTAGAGAAGATTACCAATGCTGTGCTCGTAATCAATGGTGTGCAGAATGCTGCTCCTGCTGCTATTGTGGCAGTTGTTAATCCTGAAACGGTTGATGCTACAAAAATCCAAAGTGGTGAATCTATGAGATTGAGCGAACTTCGTTATTCTACAGTAGGTAGCAAATTCTACAAAAAGGATGCATCTACAGGTGCTGTATCAGATTTCGTGATGAGCAACTCGGTATATGTAAATACAGGTGAAGATGTTTGTGCATCGCTTGTTGCAGGTCATGTAACAACTTCGCCAGAAACTGCCAAGGCAAAGCCTGTAGACCTATATGTAGAGCGTGTTGTGGCAAAGGTTACTGCAGATGTTGATCCTAATGCCTTTGAGAAAGGCAATGGTTCAAACTGGGATAATACCAAATATGGTACAAAGACAGCTGTAGGTAAAATAGGTGATAATGACGTTTATGCTGTTATCGAAGGCTGGGGCTTGGCAAGTGAGAATGGCAAGGCTGAGATAGAAAAGAAGGTAGACAAAACATGGGCAGATGGAACCTTAGGCTTTAGCCCTTGGACAACATCCGACTATCACCGTTGTTTCTGGGAAACTTCTGTAGCATTTGATGCAGGCATTGGCGGCAATCAGCCTGTTAATCATAAGTATAGCGATTTGAAGGCCAAGATGAATGACGTATTGTACACATTGCCTAACACTCCTGATAGAAAAGTCACTAATTTGAAAGACAATGATCTGACAAAGTTGGCAGTTGCAGCCACACTAAAATACAAGGATGCTGCCGGCAACTGGCATGATGCTGATATTTGTAGATATAATGGTGTGCAGTTTCTTGGAGTAGACAACTTGAAGAAGCAGGTGGCATTAACATTCTCGCAGTATTATACAAGTACTGATGCTACTACATATACTCAGCTTTCAGCAAGTGATATCGACTTTAAAGATCCTGATGGTACTATGCAACAATATCGTGTAACTCCAACATTGGTAGCCGATCCTGATGGCACAAAGAAGTATTACACCAAGACAACAACTGGTGGCACTCCTACTTTCACAGAGGTTCCGAAATCTACAGTATTAGCAGCCATTGAGGCAGCTAAGGCAGAAATTAGAAAGGGTGGTAAAGCCTACTACTATGTTCCAATTAAGCACCTTGGAAATACTGGCGAAGTTGCCGAATATGGTATTGTGCGCAACCACTTCTACAAGATTACCTTGTCAGGTATCAAAGGTTTTGGTACACCAGTATACAACCCAGACCAGGTTGTGAAACCAGTTGTGCCTACATACGATGACACCTACCTTGCTGCACGTGTTCAGGTACTGCAGTGGCGTGTTGTAAACCAGAACGCAAGTCTGGGCGAATAAGCTTAATACATCTCTACACATCGTAGGTACGGCTTCGTGCCGTACCCACGATGCCTCTACAACATCCCTCAAAATAATAGTACATACATTATATACTGCTTATATGAGACACTTTAAGTCTATCTTGAACATATCAACCATAGCCACACTCGCTCTGTTGTTGACATTCGTCGTTGCTTCTTGCTCGATGATGCACGAGGACATGAGCGGATGCAAGAAGGAGCTGAGGGTTAGGTTCGTATACGATATGAACATGAAGTATGCCGATGCCTTTGCCTCACAGGTGAAGACAGTGACCCTTCATGCCTATAACCTAAATGGCGACCTTGTATTCAAGAAGACCGAGAAGGCGAGCGACATAGCTGCAGCAGGAGGCTATATGACGCTCGACATCAACCCCTGCATATACACTCTGCAAGTATGGGCAGAGGGCGAAGAACGCCAACCCAACTCATACATATACACAACAAGTGGCGACGCTGCGAGCGACGTCACCAAGCTCGACTGCAAGATAAACCGAACAACGGGCGACATTCAGCACGACCTTACAACCCTCTACCACGGATATGCCAAGAATGTGGATATGCGTATGCTCGACTATGGGGTGAAGACAGTGGTTGTGCCACTAACAAAGAATACAAACAACGTCAAGGTGGTGATACAGAACGCCATTGGGGTGAAGCTTAACGCCACCGACTTTGACTTCAAGATAGAGGACGATAATGGCTGGCTTGCCTACGATAACGCACCCATCCGTGGTCGCAATACGACGGGGTGGTTAGCTCGGCAAGCGATGCGTCTACACAGGTGTCTGCCGTAGTGGCAGAGATGACCGTAAACCGCCTCTTGGCAAGCAAGAACCCACGCCTTAAGGTGTACAACAACCTCAACAATAAGCTTGTGTTCAGCATACCCCTCATCGATTACGCCTTGCTCGTAAAAGGCAACTACAACAAGGCTATGACCGACCAGGAGTATCTCGACCGACAGGACGACTACAGCTTCACCTTCTTCGTGGACGACCACCTCGACTGGCTAAACGCCACTATATACGTCAACTCGTGGCGTGTGGTGCTGCAGAACGTGGAGATGTAGAGCACGATACTTTATAGAGTGTAGAGACATAAAAACGCGATAATTGATAATTACAAACAATAGTAATACTTGATGTTATATCATATTAGACATATCCTCCTTAGAGCGGTTGTAGCCCTGACGCTGTGCATGGCGACAACGGCTTGCAATGATGGCGACGGCGAAGACGCTATCGCTATGGAAGATGTGCGCGTTGCCTTCACGCTGTCGGTTGCCGATGCATCGTCGACACGTGCCGCAAACGAGGGGTGGGACAACTACGACCCTAAGCAACCAGGCATAGAAGATGAGAATATGATAAACACCGACGACTTACGTATAGCCATTTGCGACGGTATGGGCAACATCATTGGAGATGTGGAGACAATAAAGGTTATACCAGTAAGCGACCCGTCGGGCACCATGTACGCCATAACCGGTGTGTGGAAGAACGCAAAAGACAATATCGCAAGAGCCAAAAAGATAATGATTGTGGCTAACTGCAATGCTGCGAAACTAAGCACAATCGCCCTACCAGGCTTTACATACAACATAGATACTGAGACAAGGAAATATATACCTATGTGGGGCGTGGCATCGCTGCCCACACTTACCCTTGGCACACAAACCGACCTGACCGAACAAATATATCTGCTAAGAGCTATGGCAAAGGTGAAAGTGGATATGCGCTCGGACATGGCATCGTATGGATATTCCATAGGTAGCATGCACATCAACAACTATAACACTCAAGGATATTGTTTGCCAAAGAACTATAAATCGGCAAATAAGACTCAGGACATACGCTTCGATAATTCGCTAAACGTGGTTGACAGCCGAGAGGCAAGCATAGGATTGACGGATGGAAAAGCAACATACATACCAGAATACGACAATACCAGCACAGGGGCTACGCCATCGACAATAACCGTAGACCTGAACAGAAATGGTAAGCACGAAGGCACTTACACTCTGGAGTTTCGCAATTATGATACCGACGGCAAGCCTACAGGCACACCATACGATATTCAGCGCAACCACTACTATACATTCTTGATATACAAAGAGGACGGAAAAATCATTGTTAGCCTGCATGTAAGGAAATGGAATAAGCGCGTATACGACGAAGATATAATAATGTAAAGAATATGAAGAATATTTTGCTTTCGATATTGACACTCATAGCAACTTTGATGTTTTGCTGCTGCTCGGCTGACACTAATGAAGAGTCGGCAGAGGAGAGCAAGCCTGTGAGCGTGCGCATAAATATTTCTGCATCTGCAGGCGGAGCTTTGTCACGAGGCAGCGGAGAGCTGGAATGGACCGACGACAATAGCGACAAGGGAGAGATGATGAAAAATTGCTTCGTCATTATCGTGCAGGACGGCATTATCAAGAATCTGCTTGTTAGCGAAGACTATACTGAGGAGAAAAGCTGGGTTGGAACGCTTACGGCAAAAATAAAGCCAGGCGAGACTACTTTTTATTCGTTTGCCAACATAAAGCCGGAGGATGTAGGAATAGACTCGAAAATAGACTATTCCACCACCAACACTCCTCTACCTACAGGTTTCGACAGCAAGCTATATAGCGTGAAAGGCAATGTGCTTACGGCAGCCGACTTTCCGAACGGAATACCTATGAGCAATAAGCAGACCATAGAGATAAAGAAGACTACTGCCGACCTGAATCTCGAAGTGATAAGAATGGTGGCTAAGGTGAAGCTGAAGATAACAAACGACACGCCAAACGAAATAAAGTTGAGGAGTGTGTCGCTAACAGATATTACCAAGAACGAGGCAAA
>USCM01000116.1 GCA_900553155.1 uncultured Prevotella sp.
AATGGTGGCTTTTTACCAAAACAGGGGTGGGTGGGCGGGACCCACCATTTTCTTGACGTCAAGAAAATGGTCGCAAAAATGCCCGACCCCGTTGTGTGGGGTCGGGCTTGCTCTATATCTTACCCTCTTCGGAATAGCTATAGTATTTGGTGTCAGTTACTATAATGTGGTCTACCATATATATACGCATCGTTTCACACGCTCTCTTTAGCTTCTGCGTCAGTCGGTCGTCGTCGCCGCTCGGGCGAGCGTTGCCGCTTGGATGGTTGTGTATTAGGGTTAGAGTAGTAGCGTTGTTGAGCAACGCTTCTCTAAGTATCACCCTAATATCCACGGCTGTCTCTGTCAAACCTCCGCTTGATAGCTTCACCGCTTTAATCAGTTTAAAGCGGTTGTTCATCAGCAGTACGTGTGCCTCCTCGTGGTCTGCCGTGCCTACCAATGGGCGGAAATACCGCCAAACCTCCTCGGCATTGCCAAAAACATCTCGGTCGGCTGCCGCTTCGTGCTCGATACGCTTGGCAAGTTCAAAAGCGGCTGCAAGCGCCATAGCAGTCTTTGCGCCTACACCTTGCACAACCTCAAGTTCTTCGGTGCGTCTTCTCGCCAAATCCCTTAGACTGCCGTCACAAATGTTCACGATTTGCCTTGCCTGCCTTACGGCTGTGCTTGCATCCTTGCCTTGCCCGATAACAAGACTTATAAGCTCAACGGCATTGAGCGAAGAAAAACCGCTGTTATACACTTTAAAGTCGGGGCGTTCCTCACGTGCGAGGTCTGAATAATTGGTTGTCATAATGTTGTATGTTATTTAGTGGTTTGTTTCATTCTTATGGTGCGAGCTAAAAACATAGCTCCCAACACGTTAGCTCCTACGGCTTCAAGTTCTTCGGCAAACTCGTTTGCCGTTGCGCCTGTAGTAATAAGGTCGTCAAAAAGTATAACATTCTTGCCTTCAAAAAATTCGGGGTCTGTGCTAACCGCATAACCGAACGACTCGCTAACGATATGATGAGCATTGTTGTGCTTGGCTTCACGCATACCTGCAATGTTCACGTGCTTAGTGCCGTTCTGTATGCCGGTGCGCTTGCTCACCTCGGCTGCAAAACGTTTGAAACGGCGGATATACTTGGAATTGGTTGCAGCCGGAACGCAACACAACACATAATCTTGGCAACTTGCGCCATACCACTTTGTAAGGGTAACAGATACGATGTCGATTGCAAAATCAACGGCTTTGCGCTCGCCACTCTTGAACGCATATATAAAGCGTCTCACTTGGTTAGCTCGCACGTCATCAGTTGCAAAGCGTTGTGGCAAATAATTGTAGTAGTTGGCTGTTTTCATTTTTTGTCCTCCTTAAATAAATATTCTCCGAGGCGAGAAAGGAGCTTTTTACAACTCGTCTGAATCGCTGTCGAGAGTTTTTTTTTAGAAAAACATTCACGTCGGGTCGAATTTCGCTTTTTACACCGCAACAAAACGACGGAAGCAAGGCGAAAGAGCAAGGAAAAGAATCGGAATTTTTATGGAAAACCAAGTTTAGGGAGGTATCCGTAGGAAGGATAAACTCGGAAGGCTGCCATAAAAATTCAGAATCTTTAGCGTAGCGATACTTGACCGATAGCCGTCCGTCGTAACTTCGCGGAGTAAAAAACGAATATCGAGTTGATGCGCAATACCATATAAAAAAGGCTCTCGGCTGCGACAGAAGACGTCAAACAACCACCATGTGCGAAGGCGCACATACCAAAATCCCCGAAAATCGGCTGTTTTGTAGCTTGAGCGTGAAGCAAAACAGCCGATTTTCGGGGCGAAATTGTTTCATTAAAATATGTTAAGTATACCTTATTTAAAGGGTTTTCGTGTGGACTTTTTTAAAAAGTCCGCTCCTACGTCACAACGTAGCCAGCCGCGCCCTACCGAAAGCTGCGCCCAAACGTGCGCCTTTCAGTTCAAATATGACTACCCCCACGCACCCAACAGCGCACAAAAAAAGACCGCAAGCAGTCCTAAGCGGATAGCGAGCGGTCGGCAAAGCGACAGAAAAAGCGATTCAAACACGAGCGTCTACAAATGAAGAATTGAGACCTTGAAGGCGAGTGTAGTACTTGGTCCAGATGCGCTTGTCTACACAGTCGCCGAAGTGTGTAGCCTCTTCGGGCAGAATGGTCTGTTTGCGCTCAGAACTCTTGTCTTTGGCAAAACGTCCTTGCGAGTCCTCAATCACACGAGTATTCTGCATAGAGATAAGCGTATAACGGCAGCGTGTGGCATTGAAACGCACATGAGGGAAGCGAGGGTCGGTCTCGGATAAGATGTATGTCCAGAGCAAGAACTTCTCATGTTGCGGTGGCTCCATGCCAGGATGCACACGTTGCTCAACAGTCCAGCCAAACCTCTGTAGACGCTCGATGAACAACTCATTGTACGACTTCTTGGCATTGGCACGTCGAGCATCGCCATAGCGGTCACGGTAGAATGTAAGGCGCTTGCAGGCATGATGCTCGTAGTAGGTGATGAACTTGTCTGCAAGGGCATTAACCTCGGTGTCGGTCTCGTCATCACGGCGCACGAAGAACTCATTGATAACACAGTCAACTGGAGCCTGCACCAATAGCTTAGACGCGAAGTCGTACATACGCTCCTGACCAACAGATAAGAAGGAGGCTGCGGAACCCCAGTCGGTTGAAATCTCAAGAGGCTGTGTAGGGTCGCAGTCAAGGTCAGCACGTGAGTCGTTAGCCTTGGCAAGGTCTTGCCAGTTGTAGTCGTGGTTCTCGGCGAAGTCACGCAGGTAGCTGTCATTAGTGGCATTGTAGTAGAGGTGACGATCATCGAGCTTGTAATAGCAATGGTCAACCTTATCGAGCACAAAGTTGAGAATCTCGACCATGAAGGAGAGCTTATCCATCACTCGGTACTGGTTGACGATGTACGACATACCGAGGTTCTCGATATTGTCGAACACCGAACCGAGGATAAAGAGCGTCGAGTCCTTCGACACAAATGGCGTAAGCTCGTGTCGCATGCGCACCGCCTCATTCCAAAGATCACGAAACAGCTGCCGGTCGTGAGCTATATAAGCCTCTATGAGCTGCATCTGTATCGACACCATGCGGTTCCACTTTTGAAAAAGCGGGATGCCACGCTCCTTCTCATAGTATTCAGCCGGAGCAAGCAGCCACTTCTGCTGAGCGGTGTAAGGCATAGAAGAGAGAAAAGCGTTGCCATGGTGCTTGACAATAGGATGCTCAGCACGTTTGCCGAAGATACACTCATTGCCACGGTTGGTAGGCGCCACCTCCTGGTCGAACTTCTCCTTGTTGATAGTCAATGCCTCGTCGGTAACGTTGAAGTCGGCATTAGGACCACGGCTATTGCCCTCCTGGGTGAGGATGTAGAGACAGTGGCCGTTGCTGAAGGAAATCACGTGATCGAACTGCATAATGTGCTCATAAGGTCGTAAGAACGAGTCAGGCGGACGCTTGCATACCACATAGTCGCCCGTGTGCGTGTCGTAGTCGTAGGGCTTGTATCCAAGCATCTCAAGCATCTTGAAAGTAGACGGAAGCGTCTTAGTGAGAGCCTGCCCGATGGTGGCTTGAGCAATGGTAGTAATGCCACGAGGCATAATGCGCACATTCTCGTCGACCTCGGCACCAACGATAAACGACTTGCCAGTACCACGCGACATAATAGCATACTTGTTCTTGGCCTGCAACATAAGGTAGGCATACTGCACGCGGTTGACGTGTATATCCTCTTGCCAGTAGTCTTGCTTGTTGTTTGTCATGTGTCCATAATTTCTTCAGCCTGAGCATCGTCGATAGGCTGATAAAGGTTATCGATGAGTTCTTTTTTATCTTGGTCGCTGTAATTGCGCACATCACCGAGCGAAACATTCTGAGTTTGACCGTTTTGCACGATTTGAATAAAGAATTGATTAGCTTGCATACGTCGTGGGTCTTCCTCGCCCATGGGGCGCTCGCCAATGATTTTGTGAAGAACAAGTTTCGCCTTGTTCCACTCCTTGGTGTCGCCACGCAGCTTGCACTCACGAATGAGCTCAAGCTGGTCCTTAATCATCCACGCCTGCCAGAAATCCCAGTCGAATGTATGGCGCGACTTGTAGAGCTGCCGTGCCAGGGCTATGTCACGTCGAACGGTCGACGGCGACACATCATACTTGGCACGCATAAGCCTGATGACGTGGTTGTCGTCCGGATAGTCATCGAGCAGGCGGGCAGCCGAGAGCACACGCCCGAACTGTTCACGGCAGCGCTCAGGTAGCGGATTGTTGTCGGGGTCGACGATATGCGCCTCAATCTCGTCGTGTGTGAGTTTTGCTATAGATTTGTATTCTCTAACCATACTTAAGTTGATTTGAAATTTCGTTGAGCATTTTGATAAGCTGCTCGATAGCCGGGTTGGACCCATTCTGCGCAGCCTGAATGATAGAGCGCTGCACCTCCATCTTTTGCCGAATATAGCCACGATAGTAAGCGGTGCGCACTGGTGAAGGCTGCTGCAACAGCTCCTTAAGCTCAAACTCCTCGATTTCGAGGTTGATGGCAATGAGAGGCAATGGTATAAGGCAATAAGCCATATCCTCAAGTGCCTCACTTTGCTCCTTTGTCAAACTGATCATACATTATATTATTGTCAAAACGCCAGATACCCTCTGACGTGTGGATAATGCCCCGCTCGAGCTTAGGATTGTGCGTAGCGTTCTGGCTGCCCACAATGCTGACATGCCAGTCGTCGTTGCTGATGAGCGCAACTTTGGCATGAAGAGAAGTGCAACGGTAGGCATCTGGGAACGATGCAATAAGATGAGCGAAAGGCTTAGGAGATATAGAACGCACGCGGTTGTCGATGAGGAAGCGAATAGAAAGAATCGTGCCATCGTCGACATACCGACGAAGAGTGGAAATAGAGTCCTCGGCAATAGAGTAAGTCGACAGGAACACATGAGCCGGGCCAGTCTGCTTAAGCACATAGAGCATAAGTTGCACCAGGTTGAAGGCACCATTGCTGTAGAAGTGCTTGTCGATGCCCTGATTGATGGCACCAAGTTGCGAGGTGCGCTCAAGCACGCCTGCAATGACCTCGATGTCAGACTCAGAACGGTCGAGCACATTAACACGAGAGCGATGATCCGCATCGGGAACATCGCTCTTGCTTGGTGACTTGACAGAAGAAGGCTCCAGGATCATTGTCTCTCGGCAAGTTCGTATTCAACCTTAGAACGCTCCGCCTTGAGGTTTTCGATTTGCTTGAGAAGCTTCACACGCTTAGGAGAGTCCGGCAACGGGTGCTCAACCGCCTGCTTAGAGTCAGACTGATAGAGCAGCTGGTTCTCCTTGCGAGTGATCTGATTGGTGAGCGACTTGCGACGCTTGCGCAGCGAGTCGGTATCCATGGACTTGTAGTCAACACTGGTGTTGTCAGCCTTGACCGGCTTGGCTTCAGTCTGCATGACACCTGCAGCAATCTTGTCATAGTCTTCGCGAGAAGGAACAGAGCCATTACTGTCGTAAGCCTCTTTAAGCGGAGCGAGAGCATCCATATAAGAAGTAAGCTGATCAATCTGCTCGCCAATCTGCTTGCGTCGAGCCACTGACTCATCATCGTTGTTCTCGCCAATCTCAGTACGCTGCCTTGCAAGTTTAGCACGCTGCTTGTACGCATCGGCATAAGCCTTGACAACAAGCTGCATAACCTCAGGCATCTGCTTGAACGACGTGGTGTCAGCCGACTTAGCCATAGACTCCTGCTCATTAACCGACTGATGCTCGCCATCACGATCGTTAAGGTCGTCTACATCGGGAACCTCGGCAAACCGAGGGTCGTCAGGGTTGTAGTAGACCTGGATGACATCGCGCAGACACGTTGTAAGCTTCTCGACAGTCCAAGGCTTCTCACCCTTGCGCACAAGCATAGCATGCACATTAGGCTTGTAGCCCGACTTGCCAAGGATCTGAAGACCAACAGCAAAGTTGCGCTTGTTGACTGGCATAGCGAGCCACTTCATGGCCTGCGTGCGAGCGTCAAAGTAATCTTGAGAAAGTTTCATAAAACAAATAACATTATTATATTATACCGCCACAAAAATAGCGATTAAAAAAGCGATAGCTAAGGACAATAAAAAACCTCCACGACCGCTGCCGTGGAGGAAAATGAAACCAGAAACTATAACAATAAAACGCTATGAAGAAGTCTAACCGCCTGCAGCAGTAAGTAAGTTCTCACAGTCGCCTTCGTATGCGAGAGCACGTGGCGAAGTGAACTGGAACTTGAGAGTGGTTTGGTTGCGCTCAGTAGGAGACGAGCCAGTAGTGGCACCATCGCTGTCTGAAGCGAGGATAGCACCACGTCGAGAGTCGCCCATGAGATACTTCATGCCGTTGTTGTCCTCGACAATGAAGAAGAGCTTGCGACCCTTGGTAGCATTCATGAAGCCGAGAATCTTCTTGCGGATGCGAGCCGAAACCATGGTTAGCTCCATAAGGAACGACTCGCCACCAGTTTCACCTTGCGGCTTGATGGTGAATGAGCCAGTGTTGTCGGTAAAGGCAAACTTGT
>USCM01000117.1 GCA_900553155.1 uncultured Prevotella sp.
TCGTCGCCAAAGACGGTGGCAAACTGCTCCAACGTCTTGACAAGGCGATAGGGCGACTCGTAGAATATCATTGTGCGAGTTTCCTGTCGCAAGGCGTCCAGCAATGTTTGGCGTCCCTTCTTCTGCGGCAGGAAGCCCTCGAAGCAGAAGCGGTCGCAAGGCAATCCGGACGACACGATGGCAGGCACAAAAGCCGTAGCTCCCGGCAGGCACTGTACGGTGATGCCGGCCTTGGCTGCCTCGCGAGCAAGGAAGAATCCCGGGTCGCTGATTCCAGGCGTGCCGGCGTCGCTTATAAGCGCAATGGTTTCGCCCGCCTTCAGACGCTCCACAATAGAGGCACTTGTGCCGTGCTCGTTGAACTTGTGATGCGACGCAAGACGGTTCTTTATGCCGAAGTGCTGTAGCAGTATGCCTGATGTGCGCGTGTCTTCGGCAAGCACCAGGTCGGCCTCTTTCAATATACGGATGGCACGCATTGTCATGTCCTCCATATTTCCCACCGGAGTGGGCACAATGTACAATATACCCATATTAGGCGACAAATATAGCTATATTAATCAAGAACCACAAAAAAACAGACTGTTTCTTTGCAATTTTTAAAACGTCTTTGTAATTTTGCACCTATCATGACAGAAAATTTAGTGGGCGAGCAGCATCGCCAAGGAAGAATAGAAGTGGTATGCGGATCGATGTTCTCTGGCAAGACCGAGGAATTGATACGCCGTATGAAGCGTGCAACCTTTGCACGCCAGAGAGTTGTTATATTCAAGCCGCAGATAGACAAGCGCTACTCTGAGGAGAATGTAGTGAGCCACGACCGCAACGCCATTCCGTCGACACCTATAAGCAAGGCTGCCGAGATACTGACGGGCTTGACACGCAACGACAACGGCACCTACGATATAGACGTGGTGGGCATAGACGAGGCTCAGTTCTTCGACATGGAGCTTGTGGGTATATGCAACACGCTTGCCAACAGCGGGGTGCGCGTCATCATCGCCGGTCTTGACATGGACTTCAAGGGCACTCCCTTTGGTCCGATACCCTCGCTGTGCGCTGTGGCAGACGAGGTTACAAAGGTGCATGCCATCTGCGTGAAGTGCGGCGCCCTTGCCTACCTTAGCCACCGACTGGTGCACAACGACAACCAGGTGCTCATTGGCGAGCAAGCCGAATATGAGCCGTTGTGCAGGGAGTGCTATAACAGAATTACGAATGAGGATTTAAGAGTTAAGAATTAATAATACATATATATGGCAGAACAAAAGATAACATTCGACAAGCTTGTGCGGTGGGTTGGAGCCGGCTTGCTTGTACTGGCTGTGCTCTACATCACCAATTATCTTAGCAGTGTGTTGCTGCCATTCTTCGTGGCATGGCTCTTTGCCTATCTGCTCTACCCCATGGTGAAATTCATCCAGTACAAGATGAAGATTAAGGTTAGGGCGATAGCCATCATCATTGCTATGCTGGTGGTGCTGAGCGTCATTGGCTTGATGGTTTACTTCATTATTCCGCCAATGATAGACCAGTTTCAGAAGCTATACGGCTACCTGATGCACTGGCTGCACCAAACAACGCACACCAACGACTTTGCCACGATGTTTAGGCAGTGGCTGGAGAACAACCAGACGGAGATTGAACGGTTCTTCAAGAGCAGCGACTTCAAGGAGACACTAAGGACAACCATGCCCAAGCTCTTTGCTTTTATAAGCCAGACGGCAACGGTGGTTATGAGCATTGCGGCATCGTGCATCACCTTATTGTATATGTTCTTCATCCTGCTCGACTACGAGTTTCTTACGTCCAACTGGATTAAGATATTCCCCAAGAAGAACCGACCCTTCTGGCACGAGCTTGCCAGCGACGTGGAACGCGAGATGAACAACTACATACGCGGACAGAGCTTGGTGGCGCTGTGCATGGGCATAATGTTCTGCATAGGCTTCAGCATTATGGACTTCCCTATGGCTATAGGCTTGGGCATACTTATCGGCGTTATGGACCTCGTGCCGTATCTGCACACATTCGCCATCATCCCAACAGCCTTCCTTGCCATGCTTAAGGCGGCAGACACGGGGCAGAACTTCTGGATGGTGTTCGGGTTGGCAGTGGGCCTGTTCATCGTGGTACAGATTATAACCGACATGGTTGTAACCCCCAAGATTATGGGCAAGGCAATGGGACTTAACCCAGCCATCCTGTTGCTGTCGCTGTCGGTTTGGGGAGCCTTGTTGGGCTTCATCGGACTGATAATAGCCCTCCCTCTAACCACTCTTATCATTGCCTATTGGCAGAGATACGTTACGAAGGAGCACGAGGTAGAATCCTGATTGGCGTGGTACGGCAAGCCGCCGTACCACCTATTTTTTACCTATACTATTCTATTTTTTACCTTACTTATCCACAATTTCCTCACAAATAATTTGCCCGTATCGAATTATTGCAGTAATTTTGCACACAGATTGAATGATGTGCAACACTTTATAAGCACATATATATTAAGGTATTAAGTACAAAAGGAAGATAGGTAATAGTTATGTCAATATCCAAGACTCGTCAAAAGCTCGTTGATGTGGCAAGGCAATTGTTCGCCAAGAACGGCATAGCCAACACCACAATGAACGACATAGCTGTGGCATCTGGCAAAGGACGCCGCACGCTGTATACTTATTTCAACCGCAAGGAAGACGTGTACTCGGCTGTTATCGAGGCAGAATTGGAACGACTTTCGGACAAGCTCGACGAGGTGGCAGCCATGAAGATGCGCCCGCAAGACAAGATTATAGAGCTGATATACACCCACCTTAGCATGATACGAGAGACGGTGGTGCGCAACGGAAACCTGCGTGCCGAGTTCTTCCGCAACATCTGGATGGTGGAGAAGGTGCGCAAGAAGTTTGACGAGGACGAAATCGAACTCTTCCGCAAGGTGTATAGCGAGGGCAAACTCGACGGCGAGTTCGACATCGACAACGTAGACCTCGTGGCAGACATAACCCACTATTGTATAAAGGGCCTTGAGGTGCCATTCATCTATGGCCGCATCGGACACGGCATGACCGAAGAAGCATCGAAACCGCTTGTTGCAAAGGTGGTATACGGTGCCCTCGGCAAACGAATTAATAATTAATTAATAAATACACAATTAATAATTAAAGAAAATGGGATTATTAACAGGTAAGACTGCCATCATCACTGGTGCAGCCCGCGGCATCGGAAAAGCTGTCGCAATGAAATTCGCCCAGGAGGGCGCAAACATCGCATTCACCGACCTCGTGCTTAACGACGACATGGCTGCCGGACTTGAGGCTACACGCAAGGAAATCGAGGCTCTCGGCGTTACCTGCCGCGCATACGCTGGCAATGCTGCCGACTTCGAGGAGACAGAGAAGACTGTAAAGCAGATACACGCCGACTTCGGCTCTGTAGATATTCTTGTAAACAACGCCGGTATTACTAAGGACGGACTTATGCTCCGTATGTCGGAGGCTCAGTGGGACGCTGTACTTAACGTAAACCTTAAGTCGGCTTTCAACTTTATCCACGCTTGCGCTCCTATCATGCTTCGTCAGCGCAACGGCTCTATCATCAACATGGCTTCGGTTGTAGGTGTACACGGCAACGCCGGACAGTGCAACTATGCAGCTTCTAAGGCTGGTATGATTGCCCTCGCCAAGTCTATCGCACAGGAGCTTGGTCCTAAGGGTGTACGCGCCAACGCTGTTGCTCCAGGCTTTATCGAGACAGCTATGACAGCCCAGCTTTCTGAGGACATCCGCAAGGACTGGATGAAGAAGATTCCTCTCCGTCGTGGCGGCAAGCCAGAGGATATCGCCAATGTGTGCGCTTTCCTCGCTTCGGATATGTCAAGCTACGTAAGCGGTCAGGTTATCCAGATCGACGGCGGCATGAACATGTAATGAACAACAAGTATTAAAATAGAAGGTAGGAGGGTATGGCGAGCCATATCCTCCTACTTAATTTCTAACACTTACCCTTATGAACGTAGTCTACGAAGACAACCATATAATAATAGTCAACAAGCAAAGCGGCGAAATAGTGCAGGGCGACAAGACGGGCGACACTCCGCTGTCCGACATCGTGAAGCAATACATTAAGGACAAATACAACAAACCGGGCAATGTGTTCCTGGGGGTGGTACACCGTTTGGACCGACCCGTTAGCGGATTGGTGGTGTTTGCCAAGACGTCGAAGGCACTGTCAAGGCTCAACGAGATGTTCCGCATAGGCGATGTGCACAAAACCTACTGGGCTATCGTCAAGAAGAACGATATCGCTCCAGAGGCAACACTTACCGACTGGCTTACACGCAACGAGCGACAGAACAAGAGCTATGCACACAACCGCGAGGTGCCAGGAGCCAAGAAGGCGGTGCTTAGCTACAAGGTGCGCAGCGTGTCGGACAACTATATGCTGCTTGAAGTGCGCCTAATGACGGGGCGTCATCACCAGATACGCTGTCAGCTGGCACACATGGGATGCCCTATCAAGGGCGACTTGAAGTATGGTTCGCCTCGCAGCAACCCCGACGGAAGCATCTCGCTGATGTCGCGCCGGGTAGAGTTTGTGCATCCTGTATCAAAGGAAACAATAGCCGTAGAGGCTCCTGTGCCCAACGACCGCCTGTGGCTGGCTTTGGCAGGAGATGCCGACAGACAATAAACCATCATCCCACAACTATATCCATACAATATAATGAACCGCACTTTTCAACATAAGATATCCATCCAGGCTATTGCCGCGGTGGCACTGCTTGCTGCCTGTGCCTTGATGCTGTTTCTCAACCGCAACGGCATAACACCACTTCTTGGCTTGGGGCTAATGCTTATCGGAGCGGCTGCTGTAGACCGCACTGTGCACACCGAGTATGTAATGACTCCCGACAACAAGCTCGTAATATCGCGTGGACGCATCGCCAAGCCTCTCGTCCTGAACATTGACGACATCGTGGCGGTTCGCCCTGTACGCGGATTGCTGTTTGTGGCGAGCCATATCGTCATCGAATATGGTGCTGGACACTTTACGTCGGTTCAGCCTGCCGACAGCGAGGGATTTGTAAAGGAGCTGAAACGACGACTGAAACAAGTAGACTTGACGACCAATTAAGGCTTGAAAGCCTACTGAAACAAGAAGAAGAATGAAACTTTTTAATTTGCGATATATATACACGCTTGCCATATTGCTGCTGTCGATGAGTGTGGCAAGCGCTCAAGGCGTGGCAGAATATGACGACGAGCAGATGCCCGACACCGTCGACTCGCTTGGCGTCGACACCTTTGAGATGGCACCCAAAGCGCTGCCTTGGGACCAGGCTGTGCGCAGACATCTCGACCATCTGCTCGAACACGATATGTTCAAGACGTCGCAAGTGGGCATTATGGTGTACGACCTCGATGCCGACTCGACAATATATGCACACGGCGAACGCCAGCTGCTGCGCCCCGCCTCAACCATGAAGGTACTTACGGCCATTGCTGCCATCGACAAGCTGGGCGGCAGCTACCGCTTCCAGACCGAGCTGTGCTATACCGGCAAGGTGGACAACAACACGCTGCATGGCAACGTCTACTGCGTGGGCGGATTCGACCCACGATTCAACATCGACGACATGCGTGCCTTTGTAGAGGGCATACGCAAGATGGGGGTAGACACCATACGCGGCAACATATACGCCGACAAGACCATGAAGGATGCCGACACGCTTGGAAGCGGATGGTGCTGGGACGACGACTACCCTGTGCTATCGCCGCTGCTGATAAGTCGCAAGAATGTGTTTGTGGAGCGATTTGTCAGAGAGCTGCAAGAGGCTGGCATCGTTTTGGATGGTAAAACAGGCGAGGCGCGACGCCCGGAAGACGCCTTTTGCATCGTAAGCCGATTCCACTCTATCGACCAGATACTGATGAAGATGCTTAAGGAGAGCGACAACCTGTATGCCGAGTCGATGTTCTATCAGCTTGGCGCTGCCGCCGGACATCAGCCGTCCACTGCCAAGAACTCGGCTGCCGTTATCGGCAGGCTTATCCGTAAGGTTGGTCTCGACCCTCGACGATACAACATTGCCGACGGCTCCGGACTGTCATTGTACAATTATGTATCTGCCGAACTGGAGGTACGCTTTCTCCGTTATGCCTTCCAGAACAACAATATCTACCTGCACCTCCACCCTGCCCTACCTACAGCAGGCGAAGACGGCACGCTGCGCTCGCGTCAACGTGGCACCTTCACACAAGGCAATGTGTATGCCAAGACGGGTACGCTAAAGGGAATATCGTCGCTTGCTGGATATTGCACAGCTGCAAACGGACACCGTCTGGCTTTTGCCATTATAAACCAAGGTGTGATGAACCGTGCCAATGGCAGGGCTTTTCAGGACAGGGTGTGTACCGTGTTGTGCCAACCATAGGCTTGTAGCCGGCAACATCGCCCCACTCTTCATGTTTAATTAAACCCTTTGTGGATATGAACGAAATAACCAAGTACATAGAACAACTGCTTGCCTCGACCACCCTTACAGGCGGATGGCTGTCGTTTGTCACGCTGTTTGCGCTGTTTGCCGT
>USCM01000118.1 GCA_900553155.1 uncultured Prevotella sp.
TGCCCGACTGCGAACCGCCGCAGATGCCTGCCGCATAGGTCATAGCCTTAACGTTGCCGTAGTTTTCACAGTTTCTTATTGTGCCATAGCCGTTGACCATATATCCGCATATACCACCAGCGGCAAAGCCGGTGGCTGTGATGTCGGCATTGTTGACACATTCCTGTATAGTGCCCATGTTGAGCGAGGCTATAGTGCCAACATAGTTGTAGCTTGTGATATGGTTGTTCTCGCCGAAGACGATGTTCTTAACGACACCGTTCTTGTCGATACAACCAAACAGTGCGTTGTACTTGCCGGCGGCATTGTTGTCGCTCTCGGTGTGGTAGATGCCGCTGATGGTATGGTTGTAGCCATCGAACGTGCCGTCGAAGCCATAAGCTATCTTGGCAATTTGGGCGTTGCCGTCCTTGCCAATGGCAGGCAGCTGAACGGGTTTGTCTGCCGAACCGCCGAAGTCGATGTCGTTAGTCATCTTGAAGTACTCGCCAGTTCCTTTGTGGTCGGCGTTGCAATTCTTGGCCATTGCTTCGAAATCGGCTGCTGTGCTGATGATGTAAGGGTCGCCTTGTGTACCCGAACCTTTAAGTCCCCAGCTGTTAGATACTGTAGAGCCATCGCTCTGTGCCATAACTGTCATCGTTGCTACGCAAGCGAAGATGAGTGTAAAGATTTTCTTCATATTCTTATTTTTAAAGTTGTTTTTAGAATGTTGCCGCTGCCGTTATGGATAGCGTGTTGCGTGTCTGTCCTTTGTTGTAGCCGTCGGTGGCTTGGCGGAAGTTGTACCTCAGAGATATGGACGGACGTATGGACGTGCCTCTAACGGGCATCTCGTAGGTAATGGCAGCGTGGGCTGCCGCTTGTCTGTAGCTGCCCATTGTGGCTGTGCCTCCTGCTTCTGCCGACCATAAAGACCCGCCTCGTGTGGCAAGGCTGCGCCTGGCACTGACAAACGGGGCTATGATGTGGCGCGAGGCGGTGTATATATCCGGGTATACGTAGGCTGTTTGGCGGCGGGTCCAGTAGTAGGTGCCTCCCGTGATGTGCCACAGGTATATATTGCCCGATGGTTTCCAGTAGGCGTTGAGTGCTGCCGAGCCGTATGTCTGAGCCTTGTCTGCCATCTTTGTAGGCTCGAAGTATTCGTAGTATATGGCAGATGTGCCGTTGGAGGCTGTGGTGCGGCGATAGTTCTCGCGTTCGGATGTAAGACGCTCGGTTGTCATGCGCAGGTCAATCCATACCAGACGCTCAGCCCTTTGTGTCATGTCGTAGCGCAGGTGCAATGCGAGGTTGTCGCCATGGTGCTGCTCGTGCGACGCGCTGTATTGCGACTTGCGTCCATAGTAGCCCTTGAGGTGGGTGTAGGCAATGTCGGCAAAGACGCGGTTGAGCTTTGCTTGGGCGCTAACGCCAATGTGTTCGCTCAGCAGCGGCAGCTTGTTCTTGCTGTCGGTGAATCCCTCGGTGCCGAAGGTCTCGCGCTCGCCATGGCTGTTGGCATAGTCGATAAGCGTGTAGTATATCTGGTCGGTGGTGCCGTAGGTCTTAAACTGCATCGACTCTGTGCGTCGGCTGTACACCATCCCTATACCCACGCCGCTGTTGTGGGGCAGCGACAGGAAGGCGTCAACACCTGTGTGCATGTCCATAAGCGTGTTGCTGTGGCGCAGGTCGCGCTGTTTGGCGTATGTTCCGGCAGTGTAGTCGATATGTGCGCCAACCGCCAGGTTGCGCCAAACATTCCAGCCTACGGCTCCGTCGATGCCGAATGTCTCCATGCTCTTGTCGCCGGCATTGCTGTATGTGTCCTCCACGAGGTCGAACGGCATAAGCCTAAGCGTAGGCATAAGCATGCTGCCGGCTGCGCCCGACATATAACGCCTGTTGTATGTGGCGCTGCCATAAGCCACGACGTCGGCAGACAGCCTGTAGTACGAGCGCACGTCGGCACTGTAGGCGTCCTCTCTCTTGCCCTCCGACATAGTGTGCAGCTTGCCTCCGTCGTGCCGATAGGAGAGGGTGGCTTGCGATATGGTGCTGTCGCCGAAGGTGGTAAGGGCAGCTGCATTGCCGGATGCAAGCCATACGTTGCGCTGCTCGGTAAGCTTGAAGTCGCGTTGTGCCATTGCCGGCAGGCACAGCATACTAACGAAGAGAACAATAATCGGCCTCATAAAAATCGTTTGTTGAGTTGTTGGTGTCCTGATATATGGCATGCCCGTCGACGGTCTTTTCCACCTTTCTTATTAAAGAGTGGCTGTAGCCTCCGGTTAGGGTGGCATAGCCTGTGTCGAGATCGGGCGTTTCTTGCAGTTGGCAAGAGCTGTGGCGTTGTACACCTCCACCGCATCTATAACCCAGCTGCGCGGCATCTTAAGACAGGCATACACGATGTTGCCCTCCTTGCCCGTTGGGTATATAATGTTGTCTGGGTTCTCGCCGAATTGCTTTGGAGTGACGCCTTCGGTGCGGAACATTATCACTGCCGGAGAGGTCTGGCTCATAGCCCAAGCATTGCCCTTGCCATACTTCACCGCCTTGAGATAGTGGTCTGTGGAGATAACGTCGGCTGGCGAAGGATAATACAGGGTGTTGTTGTACTTGCCACCGTCGCTGCTTGTAGCCTCCACGTCGTACATACAGTAGTAGGCTGCGTTGGCATAGTTGATGGAGTTGCTGTAGGTCTGGGTGTTGTCAATGGCTCCATGCACATTTACCACAAGCTCGGTGTAGGGTGCGATGGTGCTTCCTTGCTGGAAATACCAAATGCCGTTGAGCGCCGGAATCCAGTTGCTGTCGGCATAGTCGAGCTTGCCTCCGTTGAGGAAGGAGTGGGTGTTGGCCTCGGCGTTGTATGGCTCGACGATGCCGAAGCCCACATTGTCGAGCGATACAGGCTCTGACGAGTTGTTGTACAATATGATGCACTTGTCGATGGCAAACTTGCCGGAGCCGTCGTCCTTCTGGCAACCTCCGTTATACAGTTCCTTTATAAGTATAGGGTTGGCCTTCTGCAGGGTGGTTACGCTTACAAGTAGCTCGATAGAGGTGTTGTCGCTGCCTACGATTACATCAGACAGCGCACCGTTGCACACCTGGCGGAAGTATTCGTCGTCGCTCACCTTCGACGCGCTTATGCTGTATATGCCTGCCGGCAGCGTGAAGCGGGCTATGCCGTCTGCATCGGTCGACGCCTCGAAGGTGCCGCCAATGCCATTGGTCATCTTCACCGCTACATCGTCAACGCTTTGGCTAAGCCGCACCTCTACGTTGTAGGTGTCTATATGCTCGTCGTAGCTGCAAGATGCCAAGAGGGTTAGCACCATAAGCAGAAGGACGAAGGGATGTTTTATCGTATTGCTCATATTATCTTATGTAAAAATGATTAATCCTGAATCTTAATCTGCGGCAGCCTACAGCCTCACCCTTACCGACGCTCCGTAGTAGAACTTTGGAATGTATCCGCTGTCGAAGAGCGACGTCTTTAGTCCGGTTTGCGCATTGCGTACGGATGCCATATTGTTGAGGAAGTTGTTGGCATAGAACGACAGGCTAACCCAGCGCCCAATCTCCTTGGTTACAGAGAAGTTGGCAGAGTAGTATGCCGATACGTCCTGCGGGTTGAAGTAGTAGGCGGTGTTGCTTCTTACTATCAGGTTGCTCAGCTGTCGGTACAGGTTGGGGTCGCTGTCTTTGGCTGCCAACAGGGCCTCGGCAAAGGGTATACGCTCAGAGGGATTGTCCCATGTAGAGTAGTACTCGGGATATACCGCCACATAATGGTCGGTCTGCCCCGTGTATTTTGTACCCGTAACGTCGCCAACCTCATTGAGGGCAAAGGTTGTGCGGTTGCTCGACAGGTTGCGTCGGTAGTTCAGGAGGGTAGCCTCAAGCCGCATGGTCATTATTAGTCGCAGCCGTGGTATGCGTGCGGTAAGGGTGGTGTTGAGGCTGCATCCCTTGTCAAGGATGCCGTTGCTCACCGCAGGTGTGCTTGCTGTGGATGCCGATGTAACGTTGCTGCCAACATAATAGCCTATCAGTGGTTGTACACTTGAGCCTTCGTCTTGGTCGGCTACACCGTTGGGACAGCCCGCTATAAGCGTGTTGTCGACGCCGCGGTAGTGGTAGAATTTGCCGTCAAGGCGCAGCGACAAACCAACGGTGTGCCTGTTGCTGATGATAGGCGTCTCTGCCACCCACTCCAGTCCGTACCGTGTCACTGGCGATCCGTTGACATACTGTCGGTTGGCGGTGTAGGTGTGTCGGGTGGAGTAGGGCAGTGTAACGGTATTGCCGTTGGTGGCTGACGTCACGCTTACCACACCTGTCGTTGGGTTGACGTTGTATATGCGGTCGGCGGCGGCTATGCCACATCCCTCAAGGGCCGACTGCGACGTCTGGTTGTAGGCAAACGGGGTGTACACGTTCAGTGTTTGGTATGGATTGTACGTGCGGCTCCAGAACGCCGAAACGCTTAATCGTGTCTTGCCGATGCTTGCATCCAAGCCTGCCTCAACCTGATTGGAGTGTTGCCACTTAAGGCGGTCGTTGTATATGGCACGTTGCACGTTGGTGTAGTAGGCATAGTAGGCCTTGCCGTCGGCAGTGGAGCCAGGGGTAAACACAAGTCGGTCGGTATATGTGTCGGCTGGATAAAGCACCTGGAACGAAGGCAGCTTGACGCTTTTGCCATATCCGGCATGTGCCGTGAGCGACGCCTTTCTACCTTTTATTATATTATAGCGTATGTTGAATCGTGGCGACAGGCTCGCTGCGGTGCCGTATGAGGAGCCGCTTATCATCGTGATGTCGTCGCGCAGTCCGCCTACAATCATCAGAGGGCCAACCGTGAGCCGTTCCTCAAGAAACAATGCAAGGTTGTGCATTGTGGGCAGGGAGCTGTAGTCGTAGGGTCGCCATGTGGGCGCCAGACGCATGTCGTCGTAATAAGTGCCTTGTCCGTTGTTGCGTGTAGAGTTCAGTTCGGCTCCCAATGTAAGCTTGTTTGTCGCCCCAAGTATGCGCCTTGTCCACTCGCCCTTAAGCTTAAGTTGCAGGCTCAGCGGCTTTTGGTCGTTGAAGGAGCGCACATACCAGTAGCCCGTCGGACCAAGTATTATGCTGCCCGTGCCCATGCCGTCGGCATAGTCCTTGGCTATGGCATAGCCGTCGGTAAGGGTATGCAGGTAGGCTTGGGTTGAAGAGGACGATGTGTTGGTGTAGTTCTCCGAGCGTCTGTCGGCTGTAGAGAAGGCAGCCTGTAGCGCCACGTTGAACACACCGGAACGTTGGGTGTTGCATAGCCAGTCTATCTGCATATTGGCACGTAGTTGGTTGTCGCGTTGGCGCTGGTAGGTGTCGCGGAAAGCGTCTGGGTCTGCCTTTGAGTTGTAGCCGCCGATGTTGCCCGTAAGCCCAGCGGTAAGGTTAAGGCTTGAGCCTTTTAGCCGGAATACCTTATTGTAGGTAGCCGACAGGATGTTGCGGCTATATGCGGTGTAGGGCGATGCAATGTCGGTGAAGGAGCGTGCGTGCTCAACCGAGAAGTTCAGCGTTCCGGCGTTGTGTCCCAATGCCAAGCCCTTGCTAAGCGCCACCTGGCGTGTGTACGGATTGGTGGATGCCTCCACAATCCATGGGGTGTGTCCGCGACGGGTATTGACCTTGACCACACCGTTGCTAATGTCGCCATACTCAACACCGGGTATTCCGGCTATCACCTCAATGCTTTCGATGTTGGATGTGGATATGTTGCGGGTTGACGCCGACTGTGTCTCGCTCATGCTTGCGTTGTTGTTAAGGCGCACCCCGTCTACATCGATGGCTGTGCCGAACGCGGCGTTGCCCCTTTCGCCCGAAGTAGAGCGCAGCGCCATGCGCGAGTCGTCCATCAGTGTGGAGTTGACGGTCTGTCCGCCAGGCAGCAGCGACATAATGTCGTTGAGCGATAGGGCTTGTGAGTGGTCGAGTGTGGTACGGTCGATAGAGTAGGTTGTGGTTCCTATTGTAGACCTCTTGCGTGCTGTAACCTCTACGCCTGGAATACTAAGATTCTCCTCTTTAAGTCGGATATTCTTAAGGTCGGTGTTGTGTTCGAGGTTGAATTGTATGGCACGGGTGATATATCCCAAGGTCCTTACCTCAATGGCGGTTGGTCCTTGGGGCACATTCTCAATGCAGAATGTACCGTTGGCATCGGTTGTTGCCAACAGTTCAAGGTTCAATACCTTAACAATGGCGTACGAGAGGGGTTGCATGGTGTGGTCGTCGAGCACACGTCCAGACACCCTATACCGTCCGTCGTTGGCTGTTGCCGCTGCCGATATTATCCATAAAAGTAACAATGTTATTACATTCTTCATCACTTGACAACTTGTCGATTAAACAATATAACTTGTTGTAAATTAATTGACAAAGTTATCGCAGTTTTGGGTTTTTCGCAATACCGAAATGTGGGTATTTTGATACCATAATGTTGGTATCGAGCGTTAATGTTCTACAAGAGGGCGGTTCAAGTAATGTAAGCGTATCCGCGATGCCACCTTGCACACA
>USCM01000119.1 GCA_900553155.1 uncultured Prevotella sp.
AACGGGTAGAAGATGCAGAGCACCCACAGAACGCCGAACACGTTGAACGTAAGGTGAGCCAAGGCTGCGCGGCGTGCCTGTGTGTTGGCACCCATAGCGGCGATGTTGGAAGTGATGGTTGTACCGATGTTCTCGCCAAGCACAAGGGCTATACCCATATATATAGGCAGCACTCCGCTCGAGCACAGCACCATCGTGATAGCCATGAGGGCTGCCGACGACTGCATGCAGAATGTCAATACGGTACCAATGCCAAGGAATGAGAATATCGTGATGTAGCTGTCCTTGTCGAACGACGAGAAGAAGTCGATAACCGACTGGTTATGGCTAAGGTCCATCTCCTTGCCCGTTGCGCCCAAGGTAGAGATGGCGAAGAACATAAACGCAATACCAAAGATGAAGTCGCCTACATAGCGGCGCTTCTTGCTGTATATTAGCAGTAAGGCAAAGAAGAAAGCGGGAAACACGAGGTCGGCCATGTTGAACGAGAAGCCGAGCGTCATAATCCACGCCGTGAACGTGGTACCGATATTGGCACCCATAATTACGGATATGGCCTGAGCAAGGGTTAGCAATCCCGCGTTGACGAATGATACAGTCATCACCGTCGTTGCAGTGGACGACTGCACCGAAGCTGTTACAAACATACCGGTAAGCAAACCGGTAAAACGGTTGGTAGTCATTGCTCCAAGAATGTGGCGAAGCTGCGAGCCCGCCATCTTCTGGAGGGCCTCACTCATCACCTTCATACCATAGATAAGGAGGGCCAATGATCCGATGATCTTAAAAATAATCCAAATCGACATATTTTAATTTAATTTAGTGGCTGTATTGCGCTTTGTGTCGAAAAACGGCGTATCTTTGCTATCCCATAGCGGTAGGAAGACGTAGCCTGCCTACCTCCGTCAAGAGTATTAACCCTTAAACATGCAATAAGAATGAAACAGTTGATACAAATCCGTTGCAAAAATAATAAAAAAACTTTAAAAGTAGAAACAGGTAGTAATCTTTCTGACATTTTTGGCAAGTTAAATATAGATATGCCTTATCCGCCCATAAGCGCAAAGGTGAACAACAAGGTGGAGGGCATGCACTATCGTGTATACAATTCCAAGGACGTCGAGTTTCTCGACATCACCACCCCGTCGGGCTCCCGTGCATACACACGCACCCTCTTCTTCGTGCTGTGCAAGGCGGTGCACAAGCTCTTTCCGGGCAGCAAGGTGGTGATAGACATACCCGTATCCAACGGCTACTACTGCGACCTGCGCCTTGGCCGACCCCTTACCGACGACGATGCCGCCGCCATAAGGCAGGAGATGCAGAACATCGTGAGCCGTGCCATACCCATACGCCGACACGAGGTGCCTACCGAGGACGCCATCGCCATGTTCGAGAAGTATGGCCATCACGACAAGGCGCTACTGCTACGCACCACCGGAAAGCTCTATACCTTATATTATGATATAGAAGGCTTCGTCGACTATTTCTACGGAACGATGCTCACCAACACCGCTCAGCTTACGCTCTTCGGCGTGGAGAAGTACTACGACGGCTTGCTGCTGCGCATTCCCTCCATGCGCGACCCTATGCAGCTTGGCACACTGATACGCCAGGACAAGATGTTCGAGATATTCCAGGAGCACCACCGCTGGCAGCGACTGCTCGGCATGTCGACCGTGGGCATGTTCAACGAGGCGGTTAGCCAGGGACACGCCACCGAGATTATAAACGTGGCAGAAGCCCTGCAAGAGAAGAAGATAGCACAAATAGCCGAGGAGATTAGCCAGCGCAAGAGCGTCAAGATGGTGCTCATCGCCGGACCGTCGTCGTCGGGCAAGACCACTACGTGCAAGCGCCTCAGCATACAGCTGGTGTGCAACGGCATACGACCCGTGCCTATATCCCTGGACGACTACTTTGTCGACCGCGAGCTTACGCCGCACGACGAGAATGGCGACTACGACTTCGAGTCGATTCATGCCCTTAACCTCGAACTGCTCAACAAGCAGCTTGCACAGCTCTTCCGCGGCGAGGAGGTGGAGCTGCCTAAGTACAACTTCATCAAGGGCAAGAGCGAGCTGAGCGGCGTGAAGATGCGCATGCACCCCGGCGACGTGCTCGTAATAGAGGGCATACACGCCCTTAACCCAGAGCTTACCGCCCAGATAGACGATGCCCTTAAGTATCGTGTGTACGCATCGGCGCTTACCACCATCCTTCTCGACGACCACAACTACATCCCGACGACCGACAACCGACTGCTGCGACGCATCATACGCGACGACAAGCAGCGTGGATGCACAGCCAAGGACACCATAGGACGCTGGGCTTCGGTGCGCGCCGGAGAGAACAAGTGGATATTCCCCTACCAGGAGAATGCCGACGCCATGTTCAACACGGCTATGATATACGAGCTTGCCGCCATCAAGACGCAGGCTGAGCCGCTGCTCGAGCAAGTGCCCGAGAATTGCGACGAGTATGCCGAGGCTTATCGTCTGCGCAAGTTCCTAAGCTACTTCTCGTCCATCGACCATTCGGTTCTGCCGCCAACATCGCTCTTGAGAGAGTTCTTGGGAGGCAGTTCGTTTACATATTGATGTAACGTAGAGCACGAAAAAACGGGCTAAAAATTTGGCGGTGGAATAAAAAATCACTACCTTTGCACCCACGATTGTCCTATGGTGTAATGGTAGCACAACAGTTTTTGGTTCTGTTTGTGGTGGTTCGAATCCGCCTGGGACAACACAACAAAGGCTTTCTCTTGCAAAAGAGAAGGCCTTTGTTGGTTTTTGTCAAAGCCCTGCCACACATTGTTTCTGTATATATTTAAAAGTTTTTTTCTTTTTTAGCGACAAACCAAATAAATATATTAATTTTGCAGAGAGTACACCTATTTATAATAATGCAACAAGCAAATGGAGCGAACAGGAATATTCGTCGGGTCGTTCGACCCATTCACCATAGGCCACGACTCGGTGGTGCGGCGTGCCGTCAAGATGTTCGACAAGCTCGTCATAGGCGTCGGCGTCAACGAGAGCAAGCGCTATATGCTTACCGCCGACCAGCGTGTGGACGCCATACGGAGCCTCTACAAGGACGACAACCGCATAAGCGTAGAGAAATACAGCGGCCTGACAGCCGACTTTGCCCGACAAATGGGGGCAGAGTTTATTGTCAAGGGAGTGCGCTCGGTCAAGGACTTCGAGTTCGAACGCGAGCAAGCCGACATCAACCGCCGCCTTACCGGGGTAGAAACCGTGCTGCTGTATGCCGAGCCGGGAATGGACAGCATATCGTCGTCGGTGGTTAGAGAGCTAACCCATTTTGGCTACGACTGCACCCAGTTTCTGCCAAAGGCCGAGCTGTAGACAAGCAGACGAGCAGACAAGGATACAAGGAGAACTGCCTTTCCTTGATACTTAAGTATAAACAAAAACAACAATAGTTATGATTACATATAACGTAGACGGCGTCAAGATGCCGAAGATTAAGAAGCGCGACACATCAGCATGGATACGTGCCGTGGCTGCCACATACCAGCTAAAGGTTGGCGAGATAGGCTACATGTTTGTGGACGACGAGAAGATACTTGAGGTAAACAACGAGTATCTGGGTCACGACTATTACACCGACGTCATAACCTTCGACTACGACGAGCCGGGCATCGTTAGCGGCGACATCGTCATCTCGCTCGACACCGTGCGCACCAATGCCGAGAAGTTTGGCAAGGAGTACGACGACGAGCTGCACCGCGTCATCATCCACGGCATACTGCACCTTTGCGGCATCAACGACAAGGGTCCGGGCGAACGCGAGATAATGGAGGCTGAGGAGAACAAGGCGTTGGCACTGTTGGCAGAGATGAAGAAGCAGAAGGCCTAAATCTGCCCTGCCTCAACCTGCCTTACGATGCGCTCCGTATAGCGGTCTACCCCCTCCGGGTCGTACTTCTTTGTGAGCGACGCGCCGAAGAGCGACGCGAAAGCCTGATAGAATCCGGCACGCACCGGTCCAAGGAACGCCTGTATCAACTGATACGACGACGAGTCGCACTCGCGGTACACAAGCTTTATAAGCAGCTTGCCCTGCGAGTAGGTCAGCTTCTTCATACGTGGCGTATAGCGCTTGCGTATATCCTTCTCCACAAGCTTCATGTGCTCGTCTCTCGCCTTCTTGGTGGGCAGCGTCTGCAGATACTCGTACGTCTCGATAATGATGGCGTTCACCTCCTTGGCTATAGGCAGCACCTTCTTGATGTTTGCCACAAGGCGGTTGTATGCCTGGCGTTGGCGGGGGTCGGTAAACACTTGCTTGGGATAGATGTACAGCGCGTTAAGCTCCACATACTGTATGCTGTCGCCACCGACAAGCGCCTTGCTCACCTTGACCATAGGCACAAACGTTGGCGACGACGGCTCCTTGCCGTCGGCATCCTCTGCGTCAACGTTGGAGACGTCCTGCCCGTAAGCGGTACCAAGACCGCAGAGGCACAACATCAACATTAGTATATATCTCATTACGTTTGCTTTCATAATCGAGTGCAAATGTACACAGAATATTTGGAATCAAGAGAATTAATAAAGATAATTAAGTAAACAAAAGTAAACCATTACACATTTTTCATTTAAACGGAACATGAGAAAAATGATCCTCACTGCCTCAATAGCCCTCATGGCTCTTGCGGCAAGCGCAGTCCCTGCCAAGCGCGGACTATGGCGCAACGTACAGCTCGCCGATGGCGGCACAGCACGTGTTCAGCTTGTAGGCGACGAGCACATACACTTCTATGTTAGCGAGGACGGCACACGCTATTCGCTCGACTCTGCCACTGGGCTTTACTCGCCCATGAGCGACGCACAGATGGCTGCCAAGACCAGCCGTGCGGCTGCCCGCCGCAAGGTAATAGGCAGCAAGATGCGCCCACGCAGAGTTGGCACTATCGACAAGAGCGTGTTCCAGGGCACAAAGAAGGCTATCGTTATCCTGGCACAATATACCGACAAGAAGTTTACTGCCGACAACAACCTCGACCTGTACAAGAAGGCTATCAACGGCATCAACTATAAGGACGGCGACTTCCGTGGCTCGGTGCGCGACTACTTCCGCGCGCAAAGCAACGGTCAGTTCGACATCGACTTCGACGTAGTGGGCGTTTGTCCACTCAAGTATCCATACTCGCATTACGGCAAAAACGTTGGCGACGACGAGCCTAACACATACGAGATGATTGTGGAGGCATGCCAGTGGGCGCACAACAACGGCACCGACTTCTCGAAGTACGACTGGAACGGCGACGGCAAAGTAGACCAGGTGTACGTGATATACGCCGGACTTGGCGAGGCTGACGGTGGCACAACCAACACCGTATGGCCGCACATGTTCTACCTCTCTGCCTACGAGGGTACCGAATACTACGGAAAAGGCTTGACACTCGACGGTGTGGCGATAGACACATACGCCTGCGGTCCGGAGTTGCAGGGCGACGGCAGAAACAACGGTGTGGGCACATTCTGCCACGAATTCTCCCACTGCATGGGTTTCCCCGACCTCTACGACTACAACAGCAGCTGGTTCGGCATGGGCTACTTCGACCTTATGGACTCGGGCAGCTACAACGGCGACGGATACTTGCCGGCTGGATACAGCGCTGCCGAGAAGAGCGACTGCGGATGGATTGAGCTTAAGGACATGACCAACATCACCGAGACGGTGAACGTTACCGACATGGCTCCGCAGACACAGAACGGCGACGCCTACATCATCAAGAACAAGGGCAACGAGAACGAATACTTCGTTGTGGAATATCGCGCCAAAGACGGTTGGGATGCCGAGATTCCGGGTGAGGGCATCATGATTACACACATCGACTTCGACCAGGACATTTGGGACTATAACACCGCCAACACAAAGGGCCAATACTACAAAGGCGACAAGCTGTACACCAACAACCACATGCGCTGGACCATAAAGCATGCCAACAACACTACAAGCACAGATTATCTTAAGCAGATTGACGCTCTGTATCCGTACAACAGCAACAACAAGCTTACACGCACATCCAAGCCTACATCCTCGTTGTACAACACCAACAGCGACGGTACCAACTTTATGCACGTGGACATCACCAACATGGCTGTAGACGAGGACAACGCTGTTGCTTCGCTCTCGTTTGTACCCTACAAGAAGGACGATACCAACGACAAGCCAGTGGTTCCGGAAGGCGACTATCTATTCAAGGAGACATTCGACGGAAACAACAGCGAGGGCGGAAACGACAACAAATGGAACAATATAACATCTGTTGCCGACCCTGTATTCGACAATGAGGGCTGGACAAGCACTAACGACAAAATCTATGGCGCCAACGAGTGTATCAGAATGGGTACAAGCAAGCTTCCCGGCACCATTACATCACCAACCTTCACCGTCAACGGCACTGCCACTCTCAGCTTCAAGGCTGGCGCATGGGACTCAAAGAGCGACGGCAAGACGCTCACCGTTACAGCCTCTAACGGCTCG
>USCM01000120.1 GCA_900553155.1 uncultured Prevotella sp.
AAGTTGTATTATCATTAGTGCAAGCCGAGAGCGATAAGCTCGGAGGCAAGCAAAACGATAAATAAACAACTAAAATATAATTGGAGGTTTTTGATATGTTACCAGTAATGAGAAATTCTTGGATGCCTGAAGTTTTCAACGACTTTTTCGACACTGACTTTATGCCACGTACAAATGCTACGGCACCGGCAATCAACGTTAAGGAGACCGAACACGAATATACAGTGGAGCTTGCTGCTCCTGGCATGAAGAAGGACGACTTCAACATCAATGTAGATAATGATGGCAATCTGCACATCAAGATGGAGCAGAAGAACGAGAAGAAGGACGAGAACAAGAAGGAGCATTATCTCCGTCGCGAGTTCTCTTATTCAAAGTTCGAGCAGACTCTTATCTTGCCTGACGATGTCGACAAGGAGCACATTGCAGCCAATGTCAACGATGGTGTCTTGACTGTTGCCCTTCCTAAGGTAGAGAAGAAAGAGGAGAAGACAACACGCCAGATTGAGGTTAAATAACTTAGTTAGTGTGTTGTGAAATTTTGTCACAAACATATAATTTAAAGGAAGAATGAAAGCTGTTTTTGCTTCATTCTTCCTTTTTTGTTATTTTTGCATATTCGAATCAAATAATTAGAAGTTATGAATTTGCCCGACAACCTCATTCCTCTCAACATGGTTGTTATAGGCTATCCGGCAGAACATCCGCAGCCTAAGGACAAGTTCAAGGAAGCGAATATATCGTATAAATAGGAGCGGGGACGCCCCGTCCCCGAATAATTGGAGAAGGGACGCCCCCGTCCCTTGACTGGGAGCGAGGACGCCCTCGTCCTCGAATAATAATTAGAGGAATTTTTAGTCGGGGACGGGGCGTCCCCTCTCCCAGTGGGTGTATTCAGAGGGGGAGCAATGGGAAGGGTTTTGTCTTATATAATTGATGACCCGATTGTAATGGTCTTCGTTTCTAATAATACGGTCAAAGTATTCCTTTTGCCAGATAGAACCAGTTAGGTTGGTGTAGTTGTTGATTTTATGTGCAGAAACTGACTTTATAGTTTGTGTTATCTGTTGAATAGTAGCTTGTCCTATTGGTTCTACAAGTAAGTGAATATGGTTTGGCATAATGACATAGCTATGCAATTCATACATGATATTGTTGTCGTGTTCAAGAGTTTGTATGATGATATCTCGGTATTGCTTAGTTTTTAATAGGCACGAACCATAGCCTTTATCAAGATATTTCTCCAGTTGGTTATGTCTTTTAGCTTTTAGTAGTTCTAGTTCTTTTTGACAACCTTCTTTTAATAATCGCTGCTTTATTGACTCATATTCGGTTTTGATGTTGTCGATGACGTATTGTGGAAGGGAGTCGACAAGACGGAATGTAACGAAAGTAATCTTACCGTATTGTGTCCAATGAGGTAGGTTGCCGGCTGTTTCGTATATAGGTTCGTGTTTGTTGAGAAATTTATTCATGTATGTGTGTTTTTATTAGGAGCGGGGACGCCCCCGTCCCCGAATAATTGGAGAAGGGACGCCCCCGTCCCTTGACTGGGAGCGAGGACGCCCTCGTCCTCGAATAATAATTAGAGATTTTTTGTTGGGGGTGGGGACGAGGGTGTCCCCTTCTCCCAGTCGGGGACGAGGGCGTCCCCGCTCCCAGTTATTTGTATTCGTGTATCGGCAGCTCGCCGGTGAGAGCGCCGAGCGCGTTGAATGCAAGCGACTCCATTTCGCCCTCGCCCGGCAACACTACAACCGGTGCAAGGAAGTCTACCTGCTTCTTTATTTCCTCAACACAGTACTTGCTGTAGGCAATGCCACCGGTAAGGATAATGGCTTCTGCCTTGCCCCATAGAGCCACAGCCATGGCTCCAATCTGCTTGGATATGGTGTAGAGCATAGCCTCGAGCACCTCGTGGTAAGGCTCCTCGCCAGCCTCGGCACGGCGCGAAATCTCCTTCATGTCCTTGATGCCGAGCAGAGCCTGACAACCGCCGTAGCCTGCAAGCATCTTCATTATCTGACTCTCTTTGTACTTGCCCGAGAAGCAAAGACGCACAAGCTGGTCGGCAGGCAGCGTGCCCGAGCGCTCTGGAGCTATCGGACCGTCGCCGTTCAAGGCATTGTTCACGTCGATAACCTTGCCCAAGTGGTGAGCCGACACGCAGATGCCGCCGCCGAGATGAGCCACGATGATGTCCATATTCTCGTACACCTTGCCGCAGGTCTTGGCATAGCGTCGTGCCGCAGCCTTGGCGTTGAGGGCATGGAATATCGACTCGCGCTTCATAAAGGGCAGTCCGGTATATCGTGCGCGTGTCATCATCTCGTCCACCACAACGGGGTCTGCCATAAAGGCAGGGCATCCACACTCGCGAGCAATGTCGTCGGCTATAAGGCATCCGAGGTTGCACACGTGCTGATGGTGGGCATGATGCAGGTCGTACTTCATCTGCTCGTTTACGGCATACACACCGCCATGCAATGGTTTGAGCAGTCCGCCACGTCCAATGACAGCGTCAAACTTCAATGGGATGCCAGCCTCTCGCAAGAGGTTTAGCACGAAGTCCTTGCGGTATTCGTACTGGTCGTCCACGGTCATGAACTTGTCTATCTCTTCTTGCGGGTGCAGACCGTCTGATGTCCACACCGCTTTGTCGTCCTCGTATACAGCCACCTTAGTAGAGGTGCAGCCGGGATTTATGACGAATATTCTTTTCATAGCTAATGGATTTTTCCCTTTTCACTTTTCCCTTTTCACTCATTTCACTGCCTTCATGCACGCCACAGCCAGCGAGTAGAACTTCGATTCGGCAGAGTCGGCACGCGATGTAACCACCACTGGTGCGGTAGTTCCGGCAAGCATACCAGTAACGGTGGCATGAGCAAAGTAAGTGATAGTTTTGTAGAAAGTGTTGCCAGCCTCTATATCCGGGAACAGCAAGATGTCTGCATTGCCCACAACCGGCGATGCAATGCCCTTGATGGCACCGCTCTCGGCGTCGCAAGCCGTCTTAACGTCCATAGGTCCGTCGATGCAGATGTCGCCGTATTTGCCCTCGGCAGCATATTGCTTAACCTCCTGGTACGACAGTGTAATAGGAAATTTCTCGCTCGTCTTCTCCGTGCAGTGTGTAAGAGCCACACGTGGTTTGTCGCCCCCCGTTATGCTGCGCCATGTCTGTGTGATGTATGTAGTGACGGCATCCAGTTGCTCTGTGGTGGGGAAGGGTATAACGGCTGCATCCGAGAAGAACAGCAGACGGTTCATGCCCGGTATCTCAGCCACGGCTATATGCGTAAGCACGCTGCCTTTAACCAGTATGCCCTGCTCCTTGTTGAGCACGGCACGCAGCAGGTTGTCGGTGTTGAGCGAGCCCTTCATCAGCACCTGGGCTCTCTCCTCGCGCACCTCCTTTACGGCAAGCCTTGCGGCATCGTCGTCGTCGGTAGCCATGATGATGTGTACATACTCGGGATAGTCGGCTGCAAGGCGGCAGGCAATGGCCTGCTTGCCTTCAACGGCAACGAGTGTAAACTGTGCGAAGTTTTCGCGGATGCTACGCTCAATCACCTCCTCAGTGTGCGAGTCGGCAGGAGATGCCACGGCAACCATGACACGCTTTCCGGCAGAGCGTATGCGTTCGGGCAAGGCTTTAAAGTCAACAATAGGATTCATATAGATTGTTTAAGTTTAATTAGTCGGTAGTTGTTGATTGCTCAAATATTTACCGAATGTGCAATATTCGTTGGCAAAGGTAGTGCAACTTGGTTGATTGGCAAAGTATTTCGGTCGGTTTTTTTACATAAATATCAAGATTTCATTAACTTTGCATTTAAAACCACCAAAACCACATCATCAGCTTATGACCACATCCGAGTTTATCCTCCAGCATCGTCTGTCCAATCCTCGCGACCTTGCCCTGCAAGCCCGCCGCTATCCCGATGTCGACATGCCCTATGCCCTCAACCAGATACAGGGTTGGCAGACCGCCCGCCAGAAGTTGCCCTCATGGGCAGCCTGCGATGGTGTGGTATATCCTCCGCACCTCAATATGGAGCAATGCTCGTCCGAGCCTACAGCCCGCTACAAGCAGCAGGTGGTGCGCCGCTGGCTCGCAAGGTTGGGTGCCGGGCAGGGTGGGGCAGCCACAAGCATGGCAGACCTTACCGGTGGCTTTGGTGTCGACTTCTCCTTCACCTCCCGTTGTTTTGCCTCTGCCACCTACGTAGAGCGCAATGCAGCCCTATGCGATGTTGTACGTGGCAATCTGCCGTGCCTTGGCATAGCAAACGCCCAGGTGATGTGTGCCGAGGCAGAGGATTGTCTTGCCACGATGCCGCAGCAAACGATGCTCTTTCTCGACCCTGCCCGACGCGACGAGCATGGCGCCAAGACGGTGCTCATAGCCGACTGCACCCCCGACGTGTGCCATCTCTTGCCGCTGCTTATGTCGAAGGCTCGCTTTGTGATGCTAAAGCTATCGCCCATGCTCGATTGGCACAAGGCGATAGTAGACCTTCAAGGCACCGTGCGCGAGGTGCATATTGTGTCGGTTGGTGGCGAGTGTAAGGAGCTGTTGCTTGTGCTTGCCGCTCTTGACGGAGCTGCCTCTTCTGCCGATACGGGTAGCGATGGTGTGGAGGCAGGTGTGCGCGTGTGCTGTGTCGACATTATGGCTAAGGCGGATGCTGAGGGCGAGTATAAGCGCAGCGAGTTTTGCTATACCATCGGAGGTGCAGCCGAGAATACCCCAACCCCTGAAACTCAAAATTCAAAACTCAAAACTCAAAACTCAACATCCCCTGAAACTCAAAACTCAAAACTCAAAACTCAAAATTCTCAACCCTCAACTCTCAACTCTCAATTCCTCTACGAGCCTAACGCTTCCATAATGAAGGCAGGTTGTTTTTCCGAGCTTGGCAAGGCTTATGGCATAAGGGCGATAAGCAGCAATAGTCATCTGTTTCTGTCGACAGATAGGGTAGAGGGCTTCCCTGGCAGAGAGTTTGTTGTTGAGGCTGTCACCACACTCAACAAGCGCCAACTAAAGGAGACGCTCGGCTCCTTGCAGCAAGCCAATATATCTGTGCGCAATTTCCCTATGTCGGTGGCTGAGCTACGTAAGCGTCTCAAGCTGCGGGATGGCGGCGACACGTATATCTTTGCCACTACAACTAAGGAGGGAGAGCGTGTGCTGATTGTGGGGCATAAGGTATAGAGAACAAAAGGTTGGTTCCTATATGAAATAATGTTTTTATTTTTATCTGCCATCTGCAACCTTTGTCAAAATATCAACGTAATAAGTTGATACATAATATGTTATGCGGTTGCAGATGACTCGCTTTATCTGCAACCATCTGCAACCAAACGTTGCTTGTGCGGCGAACGGGAGTTCGCCGTTCCATAAGGCTGCTTGCGTTCACCCATTATATGGAACGGCGAACTCCCGTTCGCCGACCAAGCGAGGTCAGTGAGGCTGGTGTTATAATGTTTTAGGTTGTGAGAGCGCTGCTTGTGCGGCGAACGGGAGTTCGCCGTTCCATAAGAGTGACTTAATTGGTTGGTCATTAAGGCTTAATTGGTTGGTCATTAAGGCTTGATTGGTAGGTCAGTAAGGCTTAATTGGTGCCCCATTCTCACTCTATTACAATCCTTGCCAATAGTTGTTACTTTGTTGTTGACAAAACGAAGAAAACCTGAGAAGTGTCTATCCACGGACAATCTCTCCTAACCAAAATTAGTTACAAATATTTGCAAATTAGTTACAAATATTTGCAATTGTGCCAATAAATTTGTATTTTTGTCGCGTTTAACGGAATTAGCGTGACTCCTATCGCGACACCGAAGCCAGCAAGTTCCCATCTGCGGTCCCTACACTATTGATTATCGTGCACCGCAAGATATACAAACAAAGAGATAGACAGAACAAGGTGCCGCAAAACAAGTAAACTTTCATTATTATGAAAAAGTATCTATTACTTTTATTCGTCGTGACGCTTTTCGCAGCGACAGCATTCGCTGAGGACAAAGGCGTCATAACAATGAAAACGTCGAAAGAAGCAGGCACAAGCGTGACCCTCGAAGCCTACACATCATCGATCGACGAGGCATTCACCGTGGACTGGGGCGACGGAGTGGAGAAGACCTACAACATCAACCCCAAAGACTACGGCTACAAGAGACGCATCAATGCCAAAATCAATGGCTCCACCATCACCATCAAGGGAAAGCTGGTGTATCTGGAACTGAGAAAGGCTGGCATCACTTCTGTCGAATTCAAGGGACAGAGCGCACTTGCGACAATCGACCTTGAGGGGAACGAAATCGCCACGCTCACACAGGACGGCATGCCGTTATTGACCGAACTCAACCTGAAAGACAACAAACTGACGGCATTCAACGGCTCGGGACTGACCGCACTCACGAAGCTCAACATGAAGAA
>USCM01000121.1 GCA_900553155.1 uncultured Prevotella sp.
AACTTCCTCGACCCAGCCGTAACAATAAAGGTGCGCGACGGCATCAACGACTGGCTCGACAAGCATGGATGCTCTTCGGTGAGCGAGATTATAGGTGCGCTTAACGACTAAGACGGTGGAACAAAAGAAATCACAGCGTGCCAATTTGGAAGACAAGCGCCTTACGGGCTTCTTGATAGGACTCGTTGTGACGCTGTCGCTATTTCTTGCCGCCCTGCAATACTCTACAAGCGCCCCAGGCGACAATTCGGACAAAGACAAAATGGACGAGGAAACGCCTGACGCCGACCTTCTGCCAAAGCCTAAACGCAGCGAGATGATTGCAGTGATACAGCCTAAGCCAAAGAAGACATCGACGCAAAAGCTCAAGATTGTGGAAGAAAAGGAGCAAGCCGAGAAGCTTAACAACATTACACAGATGCGCACTATCGGCTCTGACGAGGACAGAGAGCAAGAGGACGACAAAGACGACAGAAAGGCAGACAAGGACGCCCCGGAGACCATAGCGATTGACCTTAACGACAATCCGCTTAACTTCCGCATCGTGGAACAGTTGCCAGAGTATCCTGGAGGCATGGCAGCATTGGTGAAGTGGCTAAACGACAACCTGCGCTATCCGCCTTTGGCACAACGCCAGAACATACAGGGACGTGTGGTGGTGACCTTCATCATCAACCGCGACGGAACCACTTGCGACCTGAAGGTGGCTAAGTCGGTACACCCCCTACTCGACGGCGAAGCGATGAGGGTGCTTAAGAACATGAAAAAGTGGAAACCAGGTGTAAACAACAACAAGCCATGCCGCACACTCTTTGCCATACCGATAGAATTTAAAATATAAACAAAACACTACTAATATGATAAAAGCAGACGAAATACTGAAGCTTGTCAACAAATATCTTGACAACTTGTCTTACGACCGCAAACCGTCATCACTATACGAGCCAATACGCTACGTGCTGTCTATGGGCGGCAAACGCATACGTCCCGTGCTTATGTTGCTGTCGTACAACATGTTCCGCGAGAATCCTGAAGAGATACTTATGTCGGCTTGCGCGCTTGAGACATACCACAACTATACACTCTTGCACGACGACCTTATGGACAACGCCGACCTGCGCCGAGGCCATGAGACGGTACACCGCAAGTGGGATGCCAACACAGCCATTCTCTCCGGCGACTCGATGCTGGTGCTTGCCTACCAGCGTATGGCACAGTGCGACAAGCAGAAGATGCCCGAGGTGCTGAGCCTCTTTACAGAGACGGCTCTCGAAATAGGCGAAGGTCAGCAATACGATATGGACTTTGAGCACCGCAACGATGTTACGGAGGACGAGTATATCGAGATGATTCGACTTAAGACAAGCGTGCTGTTGGCTTGTGCCATGAAGATTGGCGCCATACTGGCAGGCGCATCAAAGGAAGACGCCGACAACCTGTACCGCTTTGGCGAACAGATAGGCTTGGCGTTCCAGCTGCAAGACGACTATCTCGACGTATACGGCGACACACGTGTCTTTGGCAAGGCTATAGGTGGAGACATCACCTCTAACAAGAAGACGTATATGCTGATAAACGCCCTGCTGCGTGCCAACGACACACAGCGTGCCGAACTGGAGAAGTGGATATCGGCTACCGAGTTCGACAGAGAGGAGAAGATTGCCGCCGTAACACGTCTGTACAACGAGATTGGCATAGACAAGCTTGCACAGGAGAAGATAAACTTCTACTTCGAGCAGAGCCGCAAGTATCTTGCAGCCGTGTCTGTAGCCGAAGACCGCAAGGCTGAAATAACAGCCTACGCACAGCGTATGATGAAACGCGAATATTAATGACAATATCAACGGTTGTCAGCTTCAGCATACACGGGAGCTGACAACCAACAAGTTCAAAAATCTTAAAAACAATTACTTGTGCCTTACCGCAGATTTCCAAAGACCGACACCGCACGACTCAACTCGCTACGCACACTGCTTGACAACAACGATGTGTATGCCGCCAACAAGCGCTTTATAGACATGGACGTTATCAACAAGGTGCAGGAGTATCACGACCAGCTGAAATCGTTGTGCAACAACTTCCGTCTCTGCTACGATGCACAGATGGACAACTATCGCCGCATAGCCAAACCTCAGAAGCGCATGATGATGTACGTACAACACTTTATGCGTGTGCTTGACATGTCTATCGAGCGCGGTGAGATAAAGAATACAATGCTGCAAGCCCTCTACAACGTGGACGACATCGACGAGACACTACGCCTCCTACATAATGTTGACGATGCCTACCGGCTGACACCCGCCATAATTGAGGGCGAGAAACAGCGCATCGCACAAGGAGGACGCCCTATATACAACCCCACTATAGGCATGGTGGCTACCCACTACGACATCTTCAAGGACATATACGAGCAACAGCGCATACTGAACGACAAGGCCGACCGTGCCCTTGCCGAGCTTAAGGCGTTGAGAGCCGAGATAGACCCGCTGATTGTAGACATCTGGAACAAGGTGGAGGCACACTTCGCCGACTTGCCGCCGGAAACCCGATTTGACGAGTGCCGCCGATACGGACTTATCTACTATTATCGTACAGGAGAAAAGAAACCGCAATGAACTTTATAGACACACATACACATCTGGACGGCGAAGAGTTTGACGCCGACCGCGACCTTGTAATCGAACGAGCACAAGAGGCAGGCGTGAGCAAGGTGTTTGTACCGGCTATAGACATGAAGTCGGTAAAGACGGTGCTCGACACATGCCAACGCTACCCCGGTTATGCCTACCCTATGATTGGCCTGCACCCCGAAGAGGTGCGTGCCGACTGGAGCAGCGTGCTCGACGAGATGCACCAGATACTTAAGCCTGGACATCCGTTTATAGCCATTGGCGAGGTGGGACTGGACTACTACTGGTCGCGTGAGTTTGAGCATGAGCAGCTGCAAGCCTTTGAGCGTCAGGTAGAATGGTCGATAGAGACACGCCTGCCACTGATGATACACTGCCGAAAGGGACAGAACGAGATGGTGAAGCTGTTGAACCAATACCGCGACCAACTGCCGGGTGGTGTGTTCCATTGCTTTACCGGCAACGAGAAAGAGGCAGAGGAGCTGCTGCAATTCAACAACTTTGTACTCGGCATAGGAGGTGTGTTGACATTCAAGAAAAGCCATCTGCCGGAGGTACTGCCCGCAGTTGTGCCACTCGACCGAATTGTAATAGAGACCGACTCGCCCTATATGGCACCCGTACCAATGCGCGGCAAGCGCAATGAGAGCGCATACGTTAAATACGTGCTCGAACGTCTTGCCTTAGCATACGGCGTAGACGACAGCGAAGTGGCTGCGGCAACCAATGCCAATGCCGAGCGCATCTTCCCCTTAGCGTTTAAATAAAGCTATTACAATGTATTAAAGTGAGTTAAGTTTTGCTATTTGCTAAAAATTGCTTAATTTTGCACTCGTTTACAGGTAACTATTGTTTTATTTTTTCAACACTAATATCTCGAAGATGAAAACTTTCGATTTCAAACCTCAATTATTCTCGACGCTGAAGTCGTATAATAAGAAAACATTCATGAGCGACCTCATGGCTGGTGTCATTGTGGGCATTGTAGCCCTGCCACTTGCCATCGCTTTCGGCATCGCCTCTGGCGTAACACCCGAGAAGGGCATCATCACGGCTATCGTTGCCGGATTCATCATCTCGTTGCTCGGTGGCAGCAAGGTGCAGATAGGCGGCCCTACCGGTGCCTTCATCATCATCATCTACGGCATCATCCAGAAGTATGGACTTGAGGGTCTTACCATTGCCACCATTATGGCAGGTGTATTCCTGATACTCTTCGGTTTGCTGAAACTCGGAACTATCATCAAGTACATACCCTACCCTATTGTCGTTGGTTTTACGAGTGGTATCGCTGTAACTATCTTCACCACCCAGATAAAGGACCTCTTCGGACTGAGCATCGACTCGGTGCCTTCCGACTTCATCGACAAGTGGATATGCTACATCTCCAACTTCTCTACCGCTGACATCTGGTGCTCTATCGTGGGTATCGTTAGTGTGGTTATCATCGCCATCACTCCAAAATTCAGCAAGAAGATACCTGGCTCGCTTGTGGCTATCATCGTGATGACTATTGCGGCTTTGCTGCTCAAGCAGTATTGTGGCATTACGTCTATTGAGACTATTGGCGACCGCTTCAACGTAAGCAACGAGATACCCAATATGCAGGTGCCTGCTATGACTTGGGAAACTATAAAGAGCCTCGTTCCACCGGCATTGACTATCGCTGTGCTCGGCGCTATCGAGTCGTTGCTGTCGGCCACCGTTGCCGATGGTGTGATAGGCGACCACCACAACTCTAACACAGAGCTTATAGCACAGGGTGTTGCCAACCTCGCGTCGCCACTGTTCGGTGGCATACCGGCAACTGGAGCCATCGCACGTACAATGACCAACATCAATAATGGCGGACGCACACCTATAGCTGGTATCATCCACGCTGTGGTGCTGCTGCTCATCTTCCTCTTCTTCATGCCGTTGGCTAAGTATATCCCTATGGCTTGTTTGGCTGGTGTGCTTGTTATTGTGTCGTATGGCATGTGCGGATGGCGCTCGTTTGTGGCATTGATGAAGAACCCGAAGAGCGACGTAACTGTGCTGCTCATCACCTTCTTCCTCACCATCATATTCGACCTTACGGTTGCTATTGAGGTGGGACTTATCATCGCCTGTCTGCTCTTTATGAAGCGTATGTCGGAGACTACAGACGTGAAGGTTATTATGGACGAAATCAACGAGGAGTCGGACATTGTAAAGGGCAACCTCGAGCACCTCACCATTCCGCAGGGAGTGGAGGTATACGAGATCAACGGTCCTTACTTCTTCGGCGCCGGCAACAAGTTTGAGGAGATTATGGCAGCCTTCGGCGACCGTCCAAAGGTGCGCATCATACGTATGAGAAAGGTGCCTTTTGTCGACTCAACCGGTATACACAACCTCAGCAACCTCTGTATTATGAGTAAGAATGAGGGCATACAGATTGTGTTGTCGGGTGTGAGCGAGAAGGTACACTTGCAGTTGGAGAAGGCCAAATTCTACGACCTCATTGGCAAGGAGAATATCTGCAGCCACATCAACTTGGCGCTTGAACGTGCCAAGGAAATAATCAAATAGATTGAATGAAAAAGGAACTCATCACATTATTGGTCGCCACATTAGGCGTTGCAAGCATGCAAGCACAGGAGAGTCAGACAGCATACAACTTCCTACGACTCCCTGTGAGTGCGCATGCGGCAGCATTAGGTGGCGACAATATAACGATAATAGAGGACGATGCCTCGCTGATGTTTCACAACCCGGCATTGCTGTCGTCGGTTGGCGACAAGACGTTGGGGCTTAACTTCATGTCGTACATGGAGGGCTCGACAACAGCAAGCGCATCGTTCAACCGCAACGTGGGCGACAAGGCGTCGTGGGCGGTAAGCGGACAGTTTATCAACTATGGCTCAATGCGCCAGACAGATGAGTTCAACCAACAGACGGGCGAGTTCTCTGCAAAGGATATTGCCGTTAGCGGCTACTTCAGCTATATGCTCAGTCAGCACATAGCGGGCGGCATCGCAGCCAAATTTATAACCTCATACATAGGCGACTACAGCAGCATCGGTATGGGCATTGACCTCGGACTGAACTACTACAACTCGGAGGAGGAGCTATCGCTATCGCTCGTAGCCAAAAACCTTGGAGGCCAACTTAAGGCTTACAACGACGAATACGACCCTATGCCTATAGACGTGCAACTTGGCATTAGCAAGCGTTTTGCACACACCCCGTTCCGTGTTTCGGCAACGCTTGTAGACCTAAACCATTGGAACTACAAGTTTGCCAACCACCTCGTAATGGGCGTAGACATATCTATGTCGCAATCGTTATGGATCGGTGCTGGCTACAACTTCCGCCGTGCCGACGAGATGGGCATTGAGGACAGCGACGGCAAAAGCTCGCATGGAGCCGGATTGTCGTTTGGAGCAGGCGTCAACCTCAACCGATTTAAGGTGAACCTTGCATACGGCAAGTATCACGTATCGAGCTCGTCTATCGTCGTGAGCGCTGCCTATTCGCTCTAAACATTCAACAAGACTATATAATAACTAATAACAATATGAAGAAAATTGTGATAGCCATCGACGGCTACTCATCGTGCGGAAAGAGCACTATGGCTAAAGACCTCGCCAAAGAAGTGGGATATATATACGTAGACACTGGTGCTATGTATCGTGCCGTGACATTGTTTGCCATGCGTCAAGGTTTGTTCGATGCCGAAGGCAACATCAATGTGGAGAAACTTGAGAGTCTGTTGCCTAACGTGAACATCTCTTTCAAGCTTAACC
>USCM01000122.1 GCA_900553155.1 uncultured Prevotella sp.
CACTGTTTTGGACGCGTCAAGCGTAGTATGTCCTTTATCATATAGTTTGTTTTTTACAGTTTCACTTTATTTGGCATATCTTCTCCACCAAGCCTATGCCTCGTTGCAGCACCCATGCTATGGGCAGCGTTATAGCCACCGTGGCGGCAAAGGTGCCCCAGTAGCCCAATCCCCAATGCTGCACATACACCAACACAAAGTGGATATGCAGGAGATAGGCTTCGAGGCTCAACGCCCCTACCAGCCTGAAGCCGCGGTTAAGCCACTCGGGGGTACAGCGGAAGATGCGGTTCATCACCAGCACCGAGCATACGGTGAAGGGTATGTACAGCATGCGCTCTACGAAGAGGGGAAAGTTGCCGTGTCTTACCTGTTCGAGATATAGGCATGTGCCGAAGGTCATCAAGAAGGTAAGCAGCAACAGCCACACCGCATCGCTGCTTATGGTGCGGCGCTCCTTGACCATTGTTCCGAAGTTGATGCCTATGAAGAATATCGGCACACGGCTCCAGAATATCTCTATATGTCCTACGGCATGGTGTATAGGCAGCACCCACTGCACCATGACACACCACACCACCATAAGCAACGGCAGCCAGCGGTATACGGGGTATCGCTGTATAAGCCTCATGTACCACGGTGCCAATAGATACAGCAGCATGATGGCAGGCACATACCAGAACGTTAGCTCGTCGTGCAGCCAGAAGTCCCAGTTTATGGTTATGTCGCCTATTAGGTCGACAAGGTTCTTCGAGAAGCGTCGTGGTCCGAGATAGTCGGGCAGATAGAACGCTGTGGAGCACACCAGCCATGTGGGCAGTATGCGCAACAGACGTCGGCGGTAGAAGTGTGCCACGCTTGGCGCTGGCGTCTTGGTCCATGCAAACCACAAGCCCACACCACTGAGGAACAGGAATATATCCACACCCACGTTGCCGCAACGCCGCAACCCGTAGAAGGGGTCGCCACGGTCGAGAGCCACGTGGAAGAGGATGACGAAGAGCATTGCCGCTCCCATCTGCTCTGCGCGATAGCGCGATATGTTTCCAAGTTCAATGTTAGGGATTCTCATTGCGAATTACGAGTTACAAGTTACAAGTTACGAATTACGAGTTACGAATTACGAGTTACGAATTGTGCGCTTCGCGCATTTTGAATTATTGAGTTGTGAATTCTTAATTCCTAATTGAATAATTCCTAATCGGCGCAGCCGACAATTCCTAATTCCTAATTCCTAATTCAACATTACTTCCCAGACCGTATTTTCGAGAAGTTGTGGTAGAACCATGCCAGCGCCACCGACGCTATGACATACAGCAGCAGTCCGGTGTACACATCGCCGCGTCGAGATATAGGTATAAACACCTTGCGTATTATCGGGTGCAGCACAAAGAGCGCAGCCGATATGCCGCCCATCCATGCTATCCACTCGTTAAGGCGGCGCGGCATAAGCTTAGCCAGTCCTACGGATGCCGAGCACACAAACAGCGGCGCCCACAGCCACATCTGGAAGTTGAAGCTGAAGAAGAAGACAATGGCTATGCTCACTATCGTCTCCGTAACCCAGAAGGCATGCGTCATGGTCTTGCCGCGTCGAGCATAGAGCAGTCCGGCGCAGAAGGGCAGCACACCACCCATGAAGTTGTAGCGTATGCGGTTGAGTGTCTCGCCCTCGGGGTCGCAGAACGCCTGCATTGCCCAACATGCCACGATAAGCAGCAGGGCGAAGATGTCGGCACGGCGCCACAGCAGCAGTCGGTACACGATGTAGAGTTGCAGCATCAGTCCGAAGAACCAGTAGGGTCCGGGCCATATTATGTGGTCGGGGTCGGGCATCACATTGTTGAACATAAACATCTGCCCCAATATGTCCATAACCTGATACTTATGCGCACCGGGCGTTATGGCGTCTACCATTGTAAAGACCACGAAGCCCACTATCATCATCTTGAACAGCTTGATGTAGTGGTGTTTGATAAAGGGCAGGAAGGCTGTCTGCTCCGGCGAAGGCTTCACACCGCCTCGGCTCTCGTATTTCATAACCAAGCCATAAGCCGACAGGAACAAGAACACCGGCACACCATAATGTCCGAAGAACGACAGCAGGTGTATAGGCAGGTTAAGGTCGGGATGGGCCAATGCCTGTATCAGCTGCGAGCTCTTCGACATGGTGAAGGTATACTCGTTCTCTTTCACTGCAAACCCCAACCAGTGGCAGTAGTTGTGCAGGAAGATTCCTATTATTGCGAGGCCGCGCAGGGCGGCACATTCTGTACGTGATAACATATTTGAATTACGAATTACGAGTTAAGAATTACGAGTTAAGAATTACGAGTTAGGAGTTACGAATTACGAGTTATGAGTTAGGAGTTACAAATTCCTAATTCTTAATTCATAATCGGCGCAGCCGACTAATTCTTAATTCGTAACTCCTAATTCATAATTCCTAATTCATAACTTGTCATAGTCTGCCACTCCCTTCAGCACCCTCGGCCTACTCTCGTTGTATTCGGGCGACAGCAGGTTGAGCGACTCCTTATAGTAGGGACAGTCGATGCCGGCAAGATACATCAGGAGGTGCGGCAGGGCATCCGTCATATACTTGCGGTTGCGTGCATTGACCACCTCGCGGAATATCTCGTGATGGCGCTTTATGTACTTGCGCGAGCACCATATCCACATCGGTATGTCAAACTCGGCATGCGCCAAGCGAGCGTCTACCTTTGCCGAGTGCATGCGGCAGAAGAAGTGCATATCGCCTTCGTAGCACTCCTCGCCATGGTCGGGTACGTATATCACGATGGCATCCTCGTTCTCAAACTTCTTCACAATCTCCGTAACGATAGAGTCGTTATACAGAATGGCGTTGTCGTAGTCGGCAAGTGTCTGTCGCTCGCGGGCGTTGAGGTTAGGCTTAAGCTCCTTGTAGTCGTCGCCCTTAAAGTGCTTGCGGTCCTTCGGCGAGCGCTGGCGATACTGCACGTGCTGACCGAGGAGGTGGAAGATAATGAGGTTGTTGTCGCTGTTCTGGTTCTGAAGTTCCTCATAGTCGCGCAGCAGTCCGTCGTCAAACTGGTGCAGCTGCGTGTTGCGGGTGTCAAACTGTGCCGCCGAGAGTTTAGGGTTGTTGAGGAAGAAACCGCCGCTGAAGTCGTACACCGCCTCCTTAGCCTTGGGCAAGAACTGGTTGGTGATGAACGTAACGTGGTAGCCAGCCTTGCGGAACACAGCCGGGAAGAGCGGATAGTCGCACCACTCGCCCTTGTCGCCCACGGTGTAGGTAGAGAAGATGTGCTTGAACACGAAGCTGGTAAGGTTCCACGGACTAACCACATCGGTATACTTAACCAGCCTTCCACGCTTCTCCATCTTCTGCTGTCGGGGGGTTGTAGGCATAACATAGCCATACTGGCTGGAGTGGTGGCGGTTGTAGCTCTCGCCTATAATCAGCACGATGTTGGGCGAGCGGAACGAGCAAGAGTCGACCCTCACCTTATCCACCGTAGCCACAAGTCGGTCTATCTGCTTGGCAGTAAGCGTGTTGGCGTATATACTGAACACAAGGCGGTATATAGGCTGATAGAGCACGGCATGGTCTTGCTCGGTAAGCGTGTGCTCCACCTCGCCAATGGTCTTGCCCGTCATAAGCTTAACGGTGGCTGCCTTGTTGTGCGCGCTAAGCCCTATCGACGCAAGTAGAAATACAAGCACTGCCGCCTCCGTAACGGGACGCACTCGGCGCATGAAGTAGATGCCACGGGCATGGATAGAGCGCATAAGGCGGCACCAGTCCTTGGGTATGAAGTGGGGGAAACGCAGGCGCAACGCCGTCAGTATGTGGATAAAGAGCACCATAAGCACCCAGCCCACATTGCTAAGCAATATGTCCGGCGACACGCACGACCGCCTCACGCGAGTCGGTCTCGCCAACAAGCAGAAGCATGGTAGGTGTAAGAGTGGACTGGAACTTTACAAAGCAGTAGACATCCACAATGGTTGAAGCATATAATGCAAAGTAGAATATACCCCTTACCCATATTCGCACCTTGTGCGGCAGCACGGTCAGTATGGCAGCCAGCACATACACGTCAAGGAATAGTTCGGGATACAGATTGCCGTACAGCTTGACGCCACGTATGTTGGGTAGTGTAGCCCACGCGGTGACACAACCGAGCAGGTACATAAACACGAAGAACGACCAATTGCGGCGCAACGGCATCATTACCAACTGCAGTAGACGCCTTATCGTTTTAAGCCATTTCATCTATAGAGTTATAATTAAGTATGTATTAGTGATTTTTACGGCAAATTTACACATCTTTTTCCACTTAGACGTTATTGGCAGCCGATTATTAATGCCGTTCACGAAAAAAAGGGGATTATTCGTTCAAAAGTCAGTGTTATGGGCCAATTCTGTGCCTTCTGTCGTATGACGCGCAGCGTCTATACGCTCTGTGGATTCCAAAACCCGATAAACTGCAATTTACACTTCTATCACTCCATATATTTAATGATTAAAAAGTTTGATTGAAGAAAAATAGTGCCAATATACCAGGATTCACCTTATAACACTGATTTACAAAGAGTTAAAGGCTGGCAGATGGCTGTCTGACAAGGGGGATGTAGCAGGGTATCTGCCATGTTTATGTTAGATATCTGCCATGTTTATGTTAAGTGTATGCTATGATATCGTTATCTCGTCTTTGTAACAGCATTACAGAGTGTTTGTAATGGTGCAAGCAAGCCTCTATACCTATTCAAGCAAGCCTCTATTATCTATACAAGCAAGCCTCTATATACCTGTCGCCATTTCGTCTACTGCTACATTGGCGCTTAGGTCTGACAGATAGGCTGGCAGATAGAGTTTAGAGAGGGTATATCTGACAGCCTATACGTCACTGATTATCAATGAGATATGCCAAAAACTGGCAGATATGCCACTTTTTTACAGCAAACGAAAAACAAAAACAGAATATATATATACATATTCTTTTAAGACTCATCCAGCCCCCCCTTTTTGTATCACTTCATATTCTGGATGAGCCCCATTTATTATGCAAATGACATTAAACAAACAAATCGTCCAAATCAAGCGATGATGTAAACAAGTCGGCATATTCGTTTCTTACCAATTCTGTTCCGCCAATGTAAGTCAAATGAAATGCCAAAGCAGGAAATTTATTCTCCATTGTTTGCAAACGAGCGTTCAATACCTGTGCATACTGCTTAGTAACAGCAAATGGCGACTTATAAAACTTCATCTCACATACATTCACCACATCATCGGCACGCTCTATCAAGAGGTCAATCTGCATACCCTCCGTTTCATCATCTCCCTTCAATATCCATGACGATTGTTGAGAGGAAACACCTGCAATATGTAGCGAATACTTGATTTGAGCAATATGTTGCAAACAAACCTCCTCAAAGGCTATACCACGCCATGAGGCAACATCACTCTCCTTAAGATGTCGTTGCCAATAATCCTCTTGCTCTATCTTCTTTCCTTCCTTGAAATGAAGCCAGAACCAGCAGAACGAGTCTATCAGTTTGTAATGCTCCTCACGTTTTGACATTCCAAAAGGCACATACTTTACAACGAAATCGCTACCTATCAATGCCTTCAACATTTTGGTTAAGTCGCCATTAGGATTAAGGCCTGTCTTTTCGGCAATCTCCTTGCGAGTGAATCCTGCATGCCGAGAGCTTAACAAGCGAACTATACGCATACAATCAACAGCATTGTCGAACACTGAATTGAAGAGTCGCTCAAACTCATCTCCCAACTTAGCATTACGAGCAAAGAATAAAGCATCTATATTCTGCGCCAAACTATACGAAGGATTAAAGAAATTCATATAGAAGGGTATACCGCCCATAATCATATATGCCTGCGTAGTGTTGTAACGAGACATCTTGATGCCGCGACTCTGATAAAAATCCTCACATTCTTTCAATGTAAATGGCGAAAGTTTTATCTCTCCCGTTAAGCGCCCATATAGCCCACCTTTATTACTGATAAGATTGTCGAGCATCCAAGAAGTAGCCGAACCACAAACTATAAGCAACAGATTATGACGCATATTGCCCCAACCATTCCAGAAAGCTTCTAATGCTGTAAGAAAACCAGAACGTGCTGTATCCATCCATGGCAATTCATCGATGAATACTACTTGTCGAGCACCATTATCACATGTTTCCAAAAAACGTTCGAGCAAGAAGAAAGCTTCCATCCACGACTTTGGTTGGGCAATATCCTCCATACCATGTCGAAGAAGAGAGAAATAGAAATTCTGTAATTGGTCTCTCAGCGTTACCTTACGACGACGGTCGTAAGGCGACAATCCGGTATGATGAAACACCATGTTGTCATGAAACACCTCATCTAT
>USCM01000123.1 GCA_900553155.1 uncultured Prevotella sp.
TTTTCTCCTTATCTATATAGATAACGTGATTTTCTTCATTCTCAGCGATGTGATTTAAAATTCGACGCATCACACAACTCTTGCCGACACGCCTTTGGCCCGTCAACGCAATCATCATTCCACGTCCAAACATACGCTCAATACGTTCGGAATACCCTATTCTTTCTAACAGCTTTTGTTTCATACGAGTAAAACTTTACGCAAAGATACCCGTTTTGTTTCGTATAAGTAATAAAAATGACAATTCTTTTGTTTTTATTACTTATAATTAACATATTAGATATTACTTCTTCTTGGTATTTGTTTTCTTCTTCTTTGAAGATGTCGTTGTCTTCTTCTTTGTTGTCGATGTCTTCTTGTTGGATGTTGTGGTTACTACTGGCTTGTAGTAGGTCAGAGCCTCGGGCAACTCCTGCTTGATGGCAGCAATGCGCTTGGCATCCGACGGGTGGTCGCTGAAGACATCGCTCTGGTTGCTGTTGCCTGTCATCTGAGCCATACGCTGCCAGAAGCTAACAGCAACATTCGGGTCGTAACCAGCCATAGCTGCGAAGATAAGACCCATGCGGTCGGCCTCGCTCTCGTTGTCGCGGGAATACTTAAGACTGCGGAACTGCAAACCCTTTTGTGCAATAATCTGCGCAAGCTGTGTTGTGCCAGAGCTTACACCGGCAGCATTGAGCACCTGACCAAGAATCTCTGTGCCATACTGGTTCTTTATCTGCTTGCTCATCTGCTCGGCTGAGTGCTTGGCTACGGCATGAGCTATCTCGTGTCCAAGGACGATAGCGAGCGAAGCCTCATCCTTTGTTACGGGCAGCAAACCCTCGTAAACCACAATCTTGCCGCCAGGCATACAGAAAGCGTTGACCGACTGGTCCTGCACAAGATTGAACTCCCAGCTATACTCCTTTGTCTCTGCCTGCATGCCATGCTCGCTGAGATACTTCTCTACGGCTGTGGCAAGACGCTGTCCAACACGCTTAACCATAGCGGTATTGGCTGAATTGGTAGACAGCTTAGCCGACTTCATATAGTCGGTATACTCTTTGTTGCTTAGCGAGAGCACCTGTTCGTCGCTAACAAGGATATTTTGCTTACGGCCTGTGATAGGCACTGTGCGGGTAGTTCCGCACGACATTACGATGGCTGCAGCAAGAGCCATCAACATAAATCTTACTTTTCTCATACTATTAGTGTATAAACTGTTGTTATTTTGGACTGCAAAAGTATATAATTTTTACATATAACGTACAATCTAATGGCAAAAAATTAATGCCCTACCCTTATCAGTACAGAGCCTTTAACACTACCCGACTCTACCTGTACAGCGTATACTCCGCCTTTCAACATGCCCAAATCTACTGCATATTCGTTGGTTCCTGCCGCAAGGCGACGTGCCAAAAGCTGTTGGCCTGATGTAGAATACACGCACATTGCCACTGCCGATTGTGTGGCAGCAGCAAACTTTAGGTGCAGAGCATTGGCTTTAGTAAGGCTTATGTCCACACCCTGCGGATTGGTTGTGCTAAGTCCTTCTATAGCCGACATACCGAGCACGTCGAGCAATCCGGCATAAGCGTCAATGGCTCCATAGCCACAATAGTTGGGTGTCTCGCTGCCGTAATCGCCACACGGCCTACAGGTACGCTGGATTATACCCATAACATCATCTGGCGACAACATTGGATTGGCTTGCAACCACAAAGCTACGATGCCTGCAACGGCAGGGGTGGACATTGACGCACTCCATCCATAGGTGCGCCCGTCGTGGTCGAAGGCGCTGACAAGCCAACCAAGACGTCCCGGCTGTGCCTGCATATAATAGCTGCTCATTGCTGAAATGATGTTTGAGCCGGGTGCCATAACATCGGGTTTGGTACGACCGTCGAACGTTGGACCTACAGAAGAATAGCTGCCACGCTCGCCTTTCTCACCCCAAGATGTATACTGAAGCTCGCCCTTATAATTGACAAACGTGGGACGATAGCCCAAGGCACCAACACATATCACATCTGGAGCGCTGCCCGGCGATAGGATGCAGTGGGAGATGTCGGCATCGTTGAGCGTAGGGTCTATTTGTGAACCGCCAAATCCTCCCGACAAAAGGAAAGCCTCGGCATTGGCTTCGTCGCCCACCATCTGTATAGACACGAGCTTGTTGTCCATGCCGCTGCTGCTGGTCTGCAACACCTCAAACACAAGGTCGGACGGATTGAAGCACGATGGGTATGCCTGTATCTGCTGCACAAACTCGGTGCCATCAATTATTATGGTGTCTGACAGGAGCGAATCGGTAGCCGCGCACACATCGGCTGTGCCGACGCTAAGCACCAAGCGTCCATCCGAAAGTGTGGTATGGTTAGAGCGCAAGTCTACTTTTGCATTGCCCACATTATATATAATGGTACGAAGATCTATCGGTTTGTCAGTCTTTACATATAAGGCCGTTGCATTGTCTTTGGCTCCAAGGAATGTTCCCGACGAATGGCGTCCAGAAGGTTTAGCCATATAATTATTGTGAAGACACTCGTTGCCAGCCGATGCAACAAGTATTTTGCCTGGTCCTACAAGTTGGCTCAACGCCTCATAATACAATAGGGCATCGCCACTGAAGCTCTGGTGCATACCCTCGCTGAACGATACCACACAAGGTTTGCCCACCGACTCGGCATAATCGAATAGGTACTTAAAGCCAAGCACATCGGTGGCTGTTGTATAACGATACATATCCTCCTCGGCTATGAAAGGCTCGTCGCCTGACACGGCATTGCTAACAAGGCACAGCTCGCTCTCGGGTGCCATACCCACATAGCGCGAACCAGCCCCGTTGCCGGCAGCAACGCCGAGTGTGTGGGTGCCGTGATACAACTCCTCGCCGTCACGAGAGTGGGCATAGGCACGTATTGTCTCGGGGGTGGCATACTCGGCGCCAACGTACATTGGGCTGTTTATGGTATCGGCACTAAGCTGATCCCAGAAGCGGCTGATGCGCGAAGCAGAGCCATCTGCATTGAGAAACGTGGGGTGAGTGAGGTCGAACCCTACATCCATAATGCCCAACACCACCCCATTGCCGGTATAAGCCTGTGGCAGACGTGTGCCTGTGTAGATGTCGGTGGCATTGGTATAGAGAGCCATCGAGTCGAGTTGCAGAGCGTTGCCGCGTTCTGCCTCAATACGGTTGACACGTGTGTCGGCTGCAAGACGCGGCAAGGCAGACACAGGTATATCTGCCACAAAGATGTCGCCAATCTGCGCTATAGGCACACACCCATTGTCGCAGAGCGGTTGGGCCGTGGCATCGGCAGTCTTGACAAGAGCGCACACACGGCTTGGCTTACCAGCCCTTTGTGGAGCAAGACGCTTGTCGGCATTGGTATAAACCATCTGCCGCAACGACGACGATAGCTTATGGCTGTATGCCGATGCCGACGGTCTCGGCGCTAACCGCTTGGGTTGCGACTGTGCAAACACGCCCATGGCAAGCAACGATGCAAGCGCGAGCAATGTTGAAATCTTAAAACTCCTCATCTTACTTCTACATATTTATACTGTACGAATGCAAAGTTAGCAAAAAAATCAGTAACTTTGAAATCGCAAAACACGCAATAGTTTATACATTTCATAATAGATGAACGTTAAAGACATAACAGAACAATATAGCTCACTGCCCGCATCGCAGATAGCAACCGCCGTGAACGAAGCTCTAACCCATAACGGCTCGCTCGTTGTTACGGCTCCGCCAGGTGCAGGCAAGTCGACCTTGCTGCCGCTAACCATCCTTGCCGCACTCGGCAATAACGGCGGTAAGGTACTGATGCTCGAACCGCGCCGACTGGCTGCACGGCAGATAGCCGAACGTATGGCTGAGATGATAGGCGAACCTGTGGGACAGACCGTGGGATATAGGGTGAGATTTGAGAGCAAGGTGTCAAAAGCCACTCGTATAGAGGTGCTTACGGAGGGCATACTGACACGTATGCTTGTGGACGATGCTACTCTCGATGGTGTGAGCGTGGTGATATTCGACGAGTTTCATGAGCGCAGCATCAACTCTGACTTTGCACTTGCCCTCACCCGACAGGCGCAGGACATCATCAGACCCGACCTTAAGATTGTAATAATGTCGGCTACCATAGACGCCGGATATATATGCTCGGCTCTGCAAGCCCCACTGATAGAGAGCGAGGGCAAGATGTACGACGTGCAGCTAAGCTATGCCAACGCCGACACCGACCCACGCGATATGGCACAAGCCACAGCCTCAACCGTTATTGAGGCACACCGCAACCACAACGGCGACATACTTGTGTTTCTGCCCGGACAAGGCGACATTGAGCGTTGCCTGCAACTGCTTGGCACATCGCTTGCGCCCACCCAACTGCTGCCTCTCTACGGCAATCTGTCGCCAGAACAGCAACGGCGTGCCATCGCTCCGTCGAAGGAGGGCGAGAGAAAGGTGGTGCTTGCAACGCCTATTGCCGAGACATCAATAACCATTGAGGGTGTAAGGGTGGTTGTCGACTCTGGACTGTGCCGCCAAGTGGTATTCGATACACGCACAGGTCTGAGTCATCTTGAAACCGCCCGCATCAGCATGGACATGGCCACACAACGTATGGGTCGCGCAGGACGTGTGGCTGAAGGAACATGCTACCGACTTTGGACCAAGGCGTCGGAGCACCTTATGGCAGAACAAAGAACGGCCGAGATTGAATATGCCGACCTAACGCCAATGTTGCTCGACATTGCCATGTTTGGCGAGAAGGAGGTTGAGGCTCTGCCTTGGCTCACCCCACCTCCCCGTGCCAACGTGTTAAGCGCCAAAGAGTTGCTTACATCGCTCGGCGCCATTGATGCCGACGGCGCCATAACACCATTAGGCAAGCGCATCGCTGCCCTACCCTGCCATCCCCGAATGGCAAGGATGATAGTGTGTGCCGATACCGACGAACGCAGATGCTTGGCTTGCGACATTGCTGCCTTGCTTGAAGAGAAGGACCCACTTGCCGATTCTGCCGACACCGATATGACGCTGCGTCTGTCGTTGCTGCGCTCGGCAAGACGCAAGAAGCAAATGGGCAGATGGCAACGCATTGCCAAGATTGCTGCCGAATATAGACGTATGGCTCACACCACGGAGGACAATGCCGACCCAGTGCCTACAGAGGTGGGACTGCTTGTGGCTTATGCTTACCCCGAGCGCATAGCTATGGCTACCGACAATATAGGCGGCTTCCGACTGGCGGGCGGCGGCAACATACAGGTGGATGCAGCCGACTCGCTCTCGGCACATACATGGATTGCGGTGGCGTCACTGTACAGTCAGCCTGGCAAAACAGGCAAGGTGTTCCTCGCCGCGCCGTTAAACACCGACGAACTGGACGATAGCACCATAAACGAACGCGACAACATATCGTGGGATGCCAAACAGGGGTGCCTGACGATGAGGAAGGAAAGGAGGATTGGCAAGCTGGTTGTCGACAGCAAGCCTATACACAATGCCGACAAAGGCCTGCTCATTAATATAATATGTGAGGCTATGGCAAAGAACGGACTGAGTATGCTGGCTTGGAGCGATGACGACGTGCTACGCCTGCAGCGCCGTGTGGCACAAGTGGCTACGTGGCATCCAGAGCTCGAGCTGCCCGACCTATCTACCGAACACCTCCTATGCACCGCCAACGAATGGCTGCCTATGTACCTTGACGACGGCAATAGGGTGCGCAGCACAACGGCAGAGCTGCACAAGCTCAACCTTGCCGAGATATTGTGGAACACCATTGCCTACGACAAGCAGCAGGAAATAGACCGCCTGGCACCCACACATATACAGGTGCCTACGGGGTCGCGCATACGCATCGACTACAGACAAGGTGCCGAGGCGCCTGTGCTGAGCGTTAGGCTGCAGGAGTGCTTCGGCATGGAGCAGACACCATGCGTAAACAACGGACAACAGCCGCTACTGATGGAACTGCTCTCACCGGGCTTCAAGCCTGTGCAACTGACGCAAGACCTTGCCAACTTCTGGCGCGAAACCTACTTTGAGGTGCGCAAGGAACTGCGAAGACGGTACCCCAAGCACTACTGGCCGGAGAATCCGTTAGAGGCTGAAGCGGTGAGAGGTGTAAAGAGAAAGCAATAAGAACAAATAGAAATAAATCAACAAAAAAATAACAAGTATGAAGAGTTTACTTATTAAGGACACTACAGTAGACGAGCGCATGGACATCGTGAAAGAGGCGCTCAAGGGTTTTGGCGACGGCGAATGTGAAGGCATCGACATGGACGACATGTACGACGACTACATCTTCGGACGCAAGGAAATTGCCGAGAAACACATGGA
>USCM01000124.1 GCA_900553155.1 uncultured Prevotella sp.
TGTTGCCGTCCTGTACACAATACTGTCCAAGAGCCGGACTATAGTCGGGTGCGTAGTACTTGGTGAAGTAGCGTGCGTCGGCACCGAAGTCGCACTTCAGAACCCTCGCAATCTTGAATCGCAGATACAGATTGGTGTAGACGTTGAGGTCGGGCACCGGTATGACGTCGTTGTTGGACGACTTCTGATATGTCACCACATTCTCCCAACGCAGCGGACCGAGCTTGAAGTCTTGCTGTAAGGCAAGTGTCAAGAGGCTCACGGCTCCGCTTGCCTGCTTTACGGCGAGGGCGTTGGCGGTGCGGTTGTGGTTCTCGTCGATGTTGTAGCCCATAGCAAAGTAGGCGTGGTTCTTGATGTTGTCGAAAGCAACACGCACGGTAGTGTTGGTCTTTTCGTACTTAAACAGACCCTCGACGTGCGAGTGTATTATCTTCGACATATTGTCGTTGTCCCACCAGAAGTGCTTTGAGTGGTAGTGGCGATAGTAGAACGACGGGTTGAGGCTGTGGAAGAAGCCATTGGCCTGCAGGCGTACAGTGTCGCCGAAGAGGGCGAAGTTGACATCTACATTGCCGTCTATCTTGAGCTGACCTATGTCCTCGCCCTGCAGCCACGTCTCGCCAATGACGTTGTAGTGCAGTGTACGGCCTTGCGTCTTCGACAGTTGGCCGCCAATACTGAGGTTGTGCTCGTTGTAAGAGGTGCTGGCGCGGTTGAGGTCGGGTAGGGTGAAGTGGCGCAGGTCGGATGTTATGAAAGCCTTAAGTCCAGCCTTTGCCCACTTGTTGAAGCCTTCAAGCAGCGATATCGCAAACGTGTTCTGCAAGCGATAGTGGGTTGTCTTGTCGTAGATAGAGTCGCCGCCAAACGGGCCTACGTTGTTGTAGGTGTCGGCATAGAAGTCGGCAGGCGACTTATAAGCTTGGTAGATGCGGCGGTAGGTGTCGAACTTCATGGTGTGTATGAAGCTTGTCACCGGCACATACTCGGTCTTCATCCACATAGTGTCCTCGGCAGCCTTTGCCATAACTCTATTCAGGCTGTCGGCTGCAGCCTTGCCGTTGACGGCAATGCGGTTGGTGGAAGGCTTGGCTGCAAGTGTAGAGTCGGCAGGCTGATTGGTCGCAATCTTGGCATTATCGGGGCGTCCGCTGTATTGCGCGTTCTTAAAACGCTTCTCGTCAAAGTCGCGTCCGTCGCGTTTGGCGGCTCGTCGTGCCTCCTCCATCTTCTCCTTGTCGGCGTTCTCCTTCTGCGACTCCATAGCAAACTTCTTAGCCTTGATTTCTTCCTCGGTCATACGTACCTTGCGGCTGAAGCCAACGTTGTAGCGATGGGTAAGGAAGATGTGCTGGTTCTTGTTGCGGTTCCAGTTCTGCTCGAGTACGGTTGGTATCTCGCTTGTGGTAAAGTCGTCGTCAAAACTCTCCGGGTGCTTGATGTATTCGTCGTCGGTTATGCCGCCATTCTCCGTAACCTTCTGGTTGATTGTGGAGTATATGAGATGGGCCTGATAGCGGTCGCCTATGTAGGAGCCGTACATCAGGAACTTGAAGTGAGACGTGCTTTGGTTGGAATAATAACCTCTGCCGTATAGATAGTCGACGTTGAAGCCTACACCAAGACGCTTGCCGGCATTTACGCCAAACTTGGCTGTAAAGTGGTCCTCGCCATTGGTGCGGTTGCCGGCATTGTTGTACGACAGGTTGGTAAAGGGCGAGAGTGTGTTGGTGAAGTGAAACTGGTCGACGGGCGACACCACATAGTCGTATGGCTGTGTGAAGATAAACTGGTCGGCATCACCGCGGTCGATAAAGATGCGGTTGATGCGCGGTGCGCCGAGGTTGCCCGTGGTGTTGTATTCGCCACGCATACCTGTTGTAAAGATGGTGTTGGGGTACATGTGCGACACCGTGTCGACGGTGGCGGGACGCTGGTCGCCAAAGCGGCTGTCTACGGTCCAAACCTTTATACCACGTGGAATCTCCTTGTCGGTGCCAAGCGAGTCGGCAGATATTTTGCCCGACATACGCTGTCCGTAGTTGTCGTTGGTCGACTGTCCGAACTGGTCGAACTGGTTGTTGTCATCAAATTGTGCCGCCACACTTGTCGGTACAAGTATGGCGGCAACAAAAGCGAGTAGGAATTTTATTATTGACTTTGTCATTATCTTGTTCATTGGCGGATGAATCGGAAGCAACATTCGGCAATCTTGAAGGCCATAGCGGTGAGTATGATGATTGTGCCCATCGTGCGGTTGTGGAAGTAGAACACGCCCATGCCCACTATTGCTCCAAGCATAAATATAATGTTGAGCACATTGCGTATCTTGAAGTACTTGTCCTCAGATGCCGGGCGGCGATGAGGTCTAACCGGACGTTCTATGCCGGTAGGCTCGTTGGTGATGTTTGTTTCGTTGTTGTCCATATTGTGCAAGTGCTTTAAAGTTATTGTTGTTTAACCTTTTCGGTGATGTACTTGAATATGCCGTTCTTGCGGTCGATAGTCTTGCGGCGGAACTTGGCTGGTCCGGTTGTAAGCTTTGTGCGCTTCTTGTTTACGGCATACTTGTCAGTAATCCACTTCTCGGCTGTTGTCTTGAAGCCGCTCTGGCGCTCTTCCTCGTAGTTGTAGGATATGCGCTGCAGCTTGAGGCTGAGGTGGTTGTCGGTGCAGGTGGCTATGATGGTGTAGCTGAACTTGGTGCGGTCGAGCGAGATAAAGCTTCTCGAAAACTCGAGCCACTCTTGATAGCGTGCTGCTATGATGTGTTCCTTGCGGTTGACAAGTGCCACACAACTGTTGATTTGGTTGTCGGTGTGGGCGAGGCTGTCGAGCGCCACGTATGCCTTGTCGTATACCTGCTGTGCTGTAAGGCCCGGAAGGTCGAGCTCGTAGCCAAATTCTACCTTGCCGTCGACCTCTGGTACAACACCCGGCTTGATGTATTCCCAATCCTTTATGTCCTTATGGTCGATAACGGCGTTTGAGTTCTTGGCTTCTTTCTTTACTTCTTTTTTCTCGGTCTTAGTCTCGTTAGCATTGTTGTGGCTTGTTGGAGCCTCCCATTCGCTTTGAGCTGCGCACATTAGTGGGCAGAGCATCAGAAGCATTACAAATATCTTTCTCATACGTGGTTATTGTTAATGTTTTATGCGGCGAGTGTGTCGCACACATAGTTATATTCTGCAAAATTAATAAATTATATGCTACGAACAGGTCATTATTGATTATTTAACTCTTTTCGAGCAGGGTCTGTAGGCGCAATATCTCGTCGCGATACTGTGCAGCTTGCAGGAAGTCGAGGTTCTTGGCAGCCTCCTTCATCAGCAATGTGGTGTCTGCTATGCTCTTTTCGAGCTGCTTCTTCGTCATGCGCTTAACCACAGGGTCGGCAGCGTAAGCATATCCGTCTGGCTCGATGTATGGGCGGTATTGCTTGGGCGACGATGTGTTGGCGGCTGTGGAACCGTGGCGGTTGGCTGCAGCCGAACCCGAAGCCGCCCTGTCTGCCGATGAACCGGAAGATATAGAGGCAAGCGAGTCCTTGATGTCCTTGCGTATCTGCTGCGGGGTGATGCCGTGGTCGTTGTTGTACTTGAGCTGTATCTCGCGTCGGCGAGCCGTCTCGTCGATAGTCTTCTGCATGCTGTCCGTTATGGTGTCGGCATACATTATAACCTTGCCGTTGACGTTTCGTGCAGCGCGTCCGGCTGTCTGCGTCAGCGATCGGTGGCTACGGAGAAATCCCTCCTTGTCGGCATCGAGTATGGCAACGAGCGAAACCTCAGGCAGGTCGAGTCCTTCGCGCAACAGGTTTACGCCCACAAGCACGTCGTACATGCCGGCACGCAGGTCGTTCATTATCTGCACGCGGTCGAGCGTGGCTACGTCGCTGTGTATGTAGTTGGCACGGATGTCGTGGTTGAGAAGGTATTCGGTAAGCTCCTCTGCCATGCGCTTGGTAAGGGTGGTTACCAGCACACGCTCATCGTGGTCGCGTCGCTGCAAAATCTCCTCCAACAGGTCGTCTATTTGGTTCTCGCTCGGCCTTACTTCTATTATAGGGTCGAGCAGTCCGGTGGGGCGTATAATCTGCTCAACGACAATGCCTCCCGACTCTTGCAGCTCGAAGTCGGCAGGTGTGGCAGATACATATACCACCTGGTTGGTCATATCCATAAACTCGTCGAACTTCAAGGGGCGGTTGTCGAAGGCTGCGGGCAGGCGGAATCCGTACTCTACGAGGTTCTGCTTGCGGGCGCGGTCGCCACCGTACATGGCGCTTATCTGCGGCACGCTGACGTGACTCTCGTCGATAAACATAAGATAATCCTTAGGGAAGAAGTCGAGCAGACAGTAAGGTCGCTGTCCTGGCTCGCGTCCGTCGAAGTAGCGCGAGTAGTTTTCTATACCCGAGCAGTGGCCCATCTCCTTAATCATCTCCATGTCGTATTCTACTCGCTCCTTGATGCGCTGTGCCCTGATGTGGTCGCCAAGGCCCTCGAAGAAGTCAACCTGTTTCACAAGGTCGTCCTGTATAAGGCGTATTGCTATCTCTGTTTGCTCCTTGGAGGTAACAAACAGGTTGGCAGGGTATATCTGATATTCCTCAAAGTCGGCAATGCGCTGGTAGGTTTCGCTGTCGAGTTCCTCAATGGAGTCGATCTCGTCGTCCCACCAGGTTATGCGCAGTAGGTTGTCGCTGTATGCCATGGACACATCAACGGTATCGCCCTTGACACGAAAGTTGCCTCGCTTCAAGTCGATGTCGTTGCGCAGGTAGAGTGCGTCGACAAGCTTGCGCAGAAACTCGTTGCGCTCGATGGTCTGTCCGCGGCGTATGCTTATGATGCTGTTTGACATGGCGGTAGGTCCGCCCATACCGTAGATGCACGATACCGATGAAACAACGATTACGTCCTTGCGTCCCGAAAGCAATGCGCTGACAGCCGACAGACGCAGCTTGTCGATGTCCTCGTTTATGGCGAGGTCCTTCTCTATGTACGTGTCGGACGATGGCAGGTAAGCCTCTGGCTGATAATAGTCGTAGTAAGAGACGTAATATTCTACCGCATTGTTGGGGAAGAAGCCCTTCATCTCCTCGTACAGCTGGGCTGCAAGCGTCTTGTTGTGGCTCAGTATGAGGGTGGGGCGTCCAATGTTGGCTATGACGTTGGCCATAGTAAATGTTTTGCCCGAACCTGTTACGCCAAGCAACACCTGTGCAGGCTCGCCTTGCTGTATACCTTCGGTGAGCTGCTTTATGGCTTGCGGCTGGTCGCCTGTGGGCGCAAATTTGGATGTAATCTTGAAGTCCATGTCTAATTGCTATTCAAAGATTTGGAAGTGCAAAAATAACAAAAAGAAGTAAGCCGAGCAAGAGAAAATAGGTTAAATAGACCTCTAAAGGCATTAGTTTTGGGTTGTTTTAGCGTGAATATTCTATAAAAAAAGCACACTTTCTTTGTAGATAGGTGAATAATGTGTATTTTTGCATTTCAAAAATAACGAGTTATGAAGAATTACATCACTGCCGTTGTCTTGTCGGCGCTGCTTTTTACAAGTTGCGCCAACGAATTTAACAAGGTTTACAAGACCAACGACTACTCATACAAATACGAATACGCAAAGGAGTGTTATGCACAGGGCAAGTACACTCGTGCGTCTACCCTGTTGCAGGGTTTGGTTACCTTGCAGAAGGGAACCGACAATGCACAGGAGAGTCTGTATATGCTTGGTATGGCAGAGTATAACAGCAAGGACTATGAGGGAGCTGCCGCTACCTTCAAGAAGTACTTCTCGAGCTATCCTAAGGGTGCTTATGCCGAGGAGGCTGAGTTCTATGCCGGTATGAGTCTTTACAACAGTACGCCAGAGCCTCGCCTCGACCAGTCGCAGACGGTTAATGCCATTGCGGCTTTCCAGGAGTACATCGACCTGTTTCCAGATGGTAAGGAGCGCTCACAGGCACAGCAGCGCCTGTTTGAGTTGCAGGACAAGCTTGTACAGAAGGAATTGTATTCGGCACAGCTCTACTACGACTTGGGTCAGTACTTCGGCAACTGTACATACGGAGGCAACAACTATGAGGCTTGCATCATAACCGCACAGAACGCTCTTAAGGATTATCCTTACTCAAAGCTTCGCGAGAAGTTCTCGCTGCTTGTTATGAAGAGCAAGTTTGAGCTGGCACAGCAGAGTGTGGAGGAGAAGAAGCTTGAGCGTTTCCAGGATGCCGAGGACGAGTGCTACGGATTCTTGAACGAGTATCCCGACTCGAAGGATAAGGTAACAGC
>USCM01000125.1 GCA_900553155.1 uncultured Prevotella sp.
GCAAGGCAGTTGATAGTATTCCCGAAGCCTTCAAGCCAATCGATGTGCTCATTAATAATGCCGGCCTTGCCCGTGGCCTTGAGCCCGAATACGAGGGCAGCTTCCAGGATTGGGACGAGATGATAGACACCAACATCAAGGGTTTGCTCAATATGACACGTCTTGTTGTACCCGAGATGGTAAGGCTCAACCACGGTCATATTATAAATATTGGTAGTGTGGCAGGCGACGCCGCATACGCTGGAGGTGGCGTATATTGTGCCACAAAGGCTGCCGTTAAGGCCTTGACCGATGGCTTGCGTATAGATGTGGCGCATACACGTGTCCGTGTTACCAATCTCAAGCCTGGACTCGTGGAGACCAACTTCTCAAACGTACGTTTCCACGGCGACAACGAGCGTGCCGACAATGTATACAAAGGCATTGAGCCTTTGCGTGGTGCCGACATCGCCGATGTCGCTTTCTATGCGGCAAGTGCTCCCGAGCATGTCCAGATAGCTGAGGTTTTGGTTTTGGCCACACACCAGGCTAATGGAACAGTAGTATACAGAGAGAAGCACTAAAAAATCTACAGCGTCAGTTTAGCAAGATAGTCGTAGTGTTCTCCTTGCTCCATTATTTGGCATTGCAGCCCGCACTGCTTGCTTACTGACGCAAGAAGCATAGGGTCGGTATATAGCCAGTCGAAAGGCTCGCCTTTAATGTCCCTATACTGCATCTGATAGTCTACCTCGCCATAATATGGGGCATTGAGGTCAATATCCATCGAGCCATCCTCGTTCTCGTATATGTATTTAAGGTCGGACGAATCTATCAGTATCTGTCCCTCCTCGCTAAGCAGTTCTTTAAGACGATTGAGCAGCGCGGGCAGTTGGCTTAGTTTTCCGGCTATGCCTGTGCCGTTCATCAATAGCAGCAGCGTGTCGTACTTGCCTTGCAGTTGTTTACAAAAAAGGTTCACACATTCCACATCCTTTATGCCACGCTCCTTCATCACTTCGCAGCTTAGTGGCGATATGTCTATGGCTTTTACATCCATGCCTCGTTCTTGCAAAGCCAAGGCATGGCATCCGGCTCCAGCGCCGATATCGAGCACCTTGCCGTATGCCATATTGAGAGCCTTTTGCTCAAGATGTGGCATATTGTCGAATGTTCTGAACAGATGGTCTACAGGCATTTCGTCTTCGTCGAACATCGACGACATCACGCGCAGACGTGCTGCCTTGCCCCGCAGATGATAGTCGCGGATAGCAGCTCCCATAGGGTCGTGTATAGAATCTATAGTTGTATATTTCATATAGCTGCAAAGTTAGGCTTAACTGATGAGATATACAAGCAATTTCAGCCTTTTCCCAATCTTTATACGTGGAATGTCAAGAAAAATCTCTATTTTTGCATACAAAACAGATCGACACAATATGAACAAACGCGAATACGCTAAGGCAAATCTCGAATGGCTTGCCGAAAAAGCCAAAGAAGAGGATGTAAAGCCCCTCTCTCGTGGCATCTATTATAAGGTGCTGTCCGAAGGCAATGCCGACGGCAAGCATCCTACACCTCGTAGTATCGTCACCGCCCACTACACGGGCCGCACCATTAATGGCAAGAAGTTCGACTCAAGCCGTGGCGGAGCCCCTTTGGCTATACGCTTGTGCGACCTTATCGAGGGTTGGATTGTCGCTATGCAGCAGATGTGCGTTGGCGACAAGTGGGAGGTGTACATCCCTGCCGACATGGGCTACGGCAAGTTCTCGCAACCCGGAATCCCCGGTGGTTCAACTTTGATATTCGAGATAGAGTTGTTAGCCATAGCATAAGATAGTTGGATATAGTAAATAAATAACCTAAAATAGTAACTGATATGATTTTAAACCGAACAATCCTTACCATTGGTTTGGCCACTGCCCTTTTGCAGATGCCGGTCTCTGTCTCTGCTCAAGGTTCAGGCACAAGCAGAACCAATCCTCTCTTGCAGAAGAGCTCATTGCCGTTTGGCGCTCCCGACTTCAGCCGAATCCAGGAGTCGGATTATCTGCCAGCCATCGAGGCAGCCATCAAGATGCAGCGTGCCAACATTCAGAAAATCGTAGACAATAAGAAGAAGCCAACATTCGCAAACACCATTCTTGCCTTTGAGGAAAGTGGAGTGCTGCTCGACCGCATTTCCAACATCTTCTTCGGATTAACCGGTGCCCACAAAACTCCGCTGATAGCCGATACCGAGAACAAGGTTATGCCATTGCTTATTGACCTCGAGAACGAGATATCCTTCAATCAGCAACTATTCACACGTATAAAGTACGTCTACGACAACGAGTTTAAGAAGCTTAAGGGCGAGGACCAGCGCCTTACAGAAGAGATATACAAGAGCTTTGTACGTTCAGGCGCCTTGCTCTCTGCCGAAGATATGAACCGCATGAAGCAGATCAACTCGCGTATCTCAGAGCTGCAGCAACAATGGGGCAACATTCTGCCTGCTGCCACCAACAATGCCGTAGTATGGGTCAATAGTAAGGAAGAGCTTGCCGGACTTAGCGATGCCGACATTGCCCAGTGCAAGAAAGATGCCGAGAGCCGCGGCAGCAAGGCACCTTATTGTGTTGTCATAATCAACACCACACAGCAGCCAATACTTGCAAGTTTGCAGAATCGTGAGCTTCGTCGCAATGTTTATATGGCAAGTATACATCGTGCCGATGCCACCAATCCCGAGTTTAACACATTCCCTATCGTAACCGAGATAGCCAAACTCCGTGCCGAGAAGGCAAAGATTATGGGTTACAACACTTATGCCGACTATTCGCTCGAGAACACAATGGCTAAGAACACCAAGAATGTGGACGCCTTCCTTCACCAGCTTATTAAGGAGTATGCTCCCAAGGCAGATGCCGAGACAAAGTCGATAGAGGAGTATGCGCAGAAGACGGAGGGCAAGAACTTTAAGTTGCAGCCGTACGACCGTTTCTACTATTCGGCTAAGATGAAGAAGGAGATGCTCAACATCTCTGACGACGAGGTTAAGCCCTATTTCAATGTGGACAGCGTGCAGATCAATGGCGTCTTTTATGCAGCCAACCGTGTCTATGGCCTCACCTTCAAGCAGCGCAAGGACATCCCGACATACCATCCCGACATGAAGGTGTTTGAGGTAATCGACCGCAACGGCAAGTCCATCGCCCTCTTCTACAGCGACTTCTTCCGCCGTCCAACCAAGCGTGGCGGAGCATGGATGAGCGCCTTTGCCAAGCAGAGCCGCCAGCGTGGACAGTTGCCTATAATATATAATGTATGCAACAACGCCAAGGCCCCCGAAGGTCAGCCGTCGCTTATAACATGGGATGAGGTGTGCACCATGTTCCACGAGTTTGGCCACGCCCTCCACGGCATATTGTCCAACTGCCAATACAACACTTTGTCGGGCACAGCCGTGGCTCGTGATTTTGTAGAAATGCCGTCGCAGTTTAACGAGTCGTTTGCGAGCATACCCGAAGTGTTCGACCACTTTGCTCGTCACACCGATACAGGCAAGCCTATGCCTGCCGACCTCAAGGAGCGCATGCTTAAGAGCATCAACTTCCAAACGGCCTATGCCCTTGGCGAGAACCTTGCTTCTACCTGCCTCGACCTTGCCTGGCATAAGATTAGTGCCGACGAGGTGCCGTCGCCATATATGGCTGGCGCTTTCGAGAAGGAGCAGCTCAACAATGTGGGCTTGCTTAATGTGCAGATACCTCCTCGCTATTCTACAACCTACTTCAACCATGTATGGGGTGGGGGCTACGCTGCCGGCTACTATAGCTATCTGTGGACAGAGGTGCTTGCCGTAAACATTGCCGACTACTTTGAGAAGCATGGTGCTCTTGATCCTGCCGTTGGTCAGGCTTTTCGCGATAAGATATTGAGCCGTGGCAACACCAAGGACCAAATGCAGATGTTTACCGATTTTACGGGTATGCCGTCTCCGGACGCCTCAGGTCTGCTTAAGGCAAGAGGATTATAAGAGTGAAGAGTGAAGAGTGAAAAGTGAAGAGTGAAAAGAGAAAAGTGAACAAGAGAAAAATGAAAAGTGATATGATTGATCGACTATTGTCATTTCTTGATGCTTCGCCAGTTAATTTTCTGGCTGTAAAGAACACCGCAGATATGCTCGAGGCTGGCGGATTCCGCCGCCTCGACCCTTCAATGCCGCTTGGCAATGTGCAGGCTGGCGATCGCTTCTATGTAACCAAGAACCACTCGGCTATATTTGCTTTCCGCATCGGTGCCAAAACGCTTGCCGATGCCGGATTCCGCATGATATGCGCCCACTCCGACTCGCCCACGTTCCGCATCAAGCCCAATGCCGAGATGCTTACCGAGGGCGGCATCGTGAAGCTCAACACCGAGGTGTATGGCGGACCGATCATGTCTACATGGTTCGACCGTCCGCTGACGCTTGCCGGACGTGTCATAGTGCGTGGTGCCGATGTTATGCAGCCTCAGACAATGCTGTTGCACATAAAGCGTCCATTGCTACAGATTAGCAATCTTGCCATCCACTTCAACCGCCAGGTAAACGATGGCGTGAAGCTAAGCAAGCAGAAGGATGTGCTTCCGCTGCTCGGACAGATTACAAGTCGGCTTGAGGCTGGCAATATGCTTATGAATGTTATTGTCGAAGAGCTCAACAAGCAGCGCCCCGTTAAGGCTGAGGACATCCTCGACTTCGACCTCTATCTTGCCGATACCACTCCTGCATGCACATTCGGTGTGCACAACGAGTTTATCTCTGCCGGACGTCTTGACGATCTCTCCATGTGTTTTGCTGGTCTTGAGGCAATGCTTGCTGCCGGTGCTGCCGACACCACCCAGATGCTTGCAATATTTGACAATGAGGAGACAGGCTCGCAGACAAAGCAGGGAGCCGGCAGCCCCTTCCTCTCGTATATGCTTAAGCGCATAGCCCTGGCGCAGAGCCACACCGAGGAGGCCTATTATCAGGCAGTGGAGCGCGCCTTCATGATTTCGGCAGACAACGCCCACGCATGGCACCCAAACTATTCCGAGAAGTACGACCCAACCAATCATCCTATGCTTGGCGGCGGACCGGTTATCAAGTTCAACGCCGCGCAGAAGTATGCTTCCGATGCCGCATCGGCAGCCATATTTGCAGGCTTATGTGCCAAGGCTGGTGTGCCATGCCAGCGCTTTGTCAACCATAGCGATGTGGCAGGCGGCAGCACCTTAGGCAACATCCTTGCCTCGTCTATACCCTTGCGTGGCGTGGATATGGGCAACGCCATTCTTGCCATGCACAGCTGCCGCGAGACGGGTAGCGTTCGCGACCATGAATACTGTGTAAAGGTATTTACCGAATTTTATGAGCTTTGAGTTTTAGCTTATTCGGAATTTGGAGTGATACAAACTCCAGTTTGTATCACTCTAAATCTCGGATGAACCTTGTATAAACATATAAGAGATTACGAAATTACTACCACTTCAAAGGCTCATTAAGTATAACGCCGTCTGTTGCATCTTCGGCATCAAACGAGTTGCCCTTATATTGTACACAGAGCATAAGCAACTCTTCTGAGCCGGTATTCTTTATAGCACGCTTTCCTTTTGGAGATACGCGGATGATGCTACCCTCAGCTACCGGAATATTCTCACCGTCTACTTGATACAAACCTTCGCCTTTAAGGATAAAGTAGAGCTCTTCGTGGTTCTTGTGTGTATGAAGAAAACCTCCATCTTGACCGGGAGCGAATGTCTGGAAGGACAGTTCGCAACCTGTTGTGCCAAGTGCCTGACCTACGAACACTTTACCAGGAATCTGTATCTCGCCTAATGAAAGGACATAATCCTTTATGTCGCTAAGTTTGCCCATGCTCACTGCTGTGAAATTCTTACCTGTCTTGATTGTCTGTACTGTTTTCATAATTTTCTGTTTTTTTGATTGAATATTGATATGAGTTTCTTGTTTACGATTGCAAAGCTACTATATTTCAATTAGTTATGCAAGTGGATACAAGTAGGTAAGTCAGTAACCTGAAGGTAACTAATATTGAAAATAAAGTTATTGTGAGAAGTGTTTTTAGCATTGTTTAACTAAGGCTATTGATGATATGTAATTTTTAATAGTTACTTTTGTATAGTAATACAACAAATAGAGCGTATTTATTATGAATAGAACAGAAATAAGAGATGCACTTTTTCCTAATTGCCCGATACGCAACATCTTGTCTCGCATTGGCGACAAGTGGTCGTTGTTGGTGCTTTTTACATTGGAGACAAACAGCACGCAGAGGTTTAAGGAGCTG
>USCM01000126.1 GCA_900553155.1 uncultured Prevotella sp.
GAACAGCAGCGGTGAATGCGAGACGAGAGTCAGAGTCGATGTTGATCTTGCAAACTGCAGAAGCAGAAGCCTTGCGGAGCTGCTCCTCAGGAATACCAACAGCGTCAGGCAACTTGCCACCGTACTCGTTGATCATGTCAACATACTCCTGTGGTACAGAAGAAGAACCGTGGAGAACGATTGGGAAGCCCGGGAGCTTCTCCATGATCTCGTCGAGGACGTCGAATGCCAATGGAGGAGGAACGAGCTTGCCAGTCTTCGGGTCGCGTGTGCACTGCTCCGGAGTGAACTTGTAAGCACCGTGTGAAGTACCGATAGAGATAGCCAATGAGTCAACACCTGTGCGGCTTGTGAAGTCGATAACCTCCTCAGGCTTTGTATAGTGGCATACCTCAGATGAAACCTCATCCTCAACACCTGCCAATACACCGAGCTCACCCTCTACAGTTACGTCGAACTGATGAGCGTAATCTACTACCTTCTTTGTAAGAGCGATGTTCTCCTCGTAAGGAAGTGAAGAACCGTCGATCATTACTGAAGAGAAGCCGAGGTCTACACAGCTCTTGCAAAGCTCGAAGCTGTCTCCGTGGTCGAGGTGAAGAACAATCTCAGGATGCTTGCAGCCAAGCTCCTTAGCATACTCAACAGCACCCTCTGCCATGTAGCGGAGAAGAGTCTCGTTGGCGTAGTTGCGGGCACCCTTAGAAACCTGAAGGATAACCGGTGACTTCAATTCTGAAGAAGCCTTGATGATAGCCTGAAGCTGCTCGAGGTTGTTGAAGTTGAATGCAGGAATTGCATAACCACCCTTGATGGCTCTTGCGAACATATCACGTGTGTTCACCAAGCCCAATTCTTTGTAGTTTACCATAATTGTTATTTGTTTTTTATAAAACGTTGTTATCGTTATTCCTTTTTTAGAAAGCAACAATCGTGCCATTCGAGCATTGGCATAGTGTATATTGCAGATTGTTGCCTTACCACGTGCAAAGTTAATATTTTAATTTGTCACAACAAAGTATAGATACGTTTTTTTATGTTTCCTTTAACTTACAGATTCTTTACAAATAGTATTTTGTAATACTTACTTTGCAAATTAAGCCGCAACGAGAATGTGAACGGCACGTATGGATATAAAAAAAGGGGCTCCGCCGAGTCCCAATCTTTGTTAACCTTAAATCTAATACCATGAAAAACATTGCAAATTTATAGCTTTTAAGCCAAATGGCAAAACTTTTGTAACGTTATTTTTATAATAATGTACACGCGTACTTAATTTATTGATGTATGTCAACGTAAAATGTACGGCGTATGGCAATAAACCCGACAAAACTGCGTTATTAAAATACAATGAAACAAATAGCCCTTATTATATATCTATGTGTCGTGGCAATTATGCCGTCATTGGCACAGGAGCGTACGGTGGAGAACCGTCCGTATACCGACTTGCGCCCGCTTCACTTTGGTGTGGTGGTGGGTACGCACATGCAAGACATGGAGCTGCTTAATGCCGGTCCGCAAGTGATAACGCTTGACGACGGCACCACCCAGGAGACGCTTGTAAGTGCCGACCAGAGTCGTTGGGACCCAGGCATCAACGTGGGTGTCATTGCCGAGCTGCGTCTGTCTACGCATTTCCAGCTGCGTGTGGCTCCGATGATGTACTTCGGATCGCGCCACATCGTCTTTCGCGACCTCAAGACGCTCGACAGCAACGGCCAGCCTACAGAGACGCGACGCGAGATGAAGTCGGCATACATAGCCTGTTCGGGCGACATTATCTTTGCGGCGCCCCGCTTCAACAACCACAGGCCGTACCTTATGGCTGGTGTCGCGCCTATGTTCAACCTCAGCTCCAAGAGCAGCGATTACCTGAGGCTCAAGCGCCAGTCGTTCAACATAGAGGTGGGTATGGGCTGCGACTTCTATCTGCCTTACTTCAAGCTGCGCCCCGAGCTTAAGTTTGTGTACGGATTGGGCAATGTCCTCGACACCAAGCATCCGCAGGAGCTGCGCGACAAGAACCTGCTGAAGTATGCCAAGTCGGCATCCGAGGCTCGAACAAAGATGATAGTATTGAGTTTCTACTTTGAATAATAATAACCATACAACTATGAACAAAGCAATTAGCACTAACAATGCACCTGCCGCCATCGGTCCCTACTCACAGGCTATCGAGGCAAATGGTATGGTGTTCGCATCGGGTCAGCTACCTATCGCCCCTGCAACAGGAGCCTTCGCAGAGGGCGGTATCAAGGAGCAGACACGCCAGTCGCTCACCAATGCACAGAACATCTTGAAGGAGGCAGGCACCGATCTTGCCCACGTGGTCAAGACCACTGTCTTCCTAAGCGATATGGACAACTTCGCTGCCATGAACGAGGTATACGCCGAGTTCTTCTCGCAGCCGTTCCCGGCACGCTCTGCCGTGGCTGTAAAGACGCTGCCAAAGAATGCGCTCGTAGAGGTTGAGTGTATTGCGGTGAAGTAGAATAGTTGAAGCGTGGCTTCTAATATTCGTGTAATGGACGTATAATATTAACGTCCATTACACGATAAAATATATTATACGTTCATTATACGAGTATTTTATCCCCTAACCAAGTGCCAAGCCTCTCTTATCCAAAGCACGAAGCTTGAGCCTATGGTTATTATAATCCAGTCTTGCAGCGACAGTCCTATAACATTGAAGAACTGTTGCAGCACCGGTGTCTCCACCATCACCACCTGTCCCGCAATTATTATGCCCGAGATATACAGTAGGCCGCGGCAACCCTTGAAGTGCAGCGCCGAGCGGTGTGTCTCGAAGGCACGCGCGTTGAACAGATAGAAGAAGTGGGTCATCACGAATATGGTGAAGAGCAGCGTAAGCTCGTATTCGGACAGATGTCCATCAGTCCAGAACGACACTGAGCCGACACCGGCAAACAGAGCGGCATAGTCAATCGACATCATATCGGTAAGACACTGCACGTCGGTATGCTTGAACACAAGCAGGAAGAAGAACAGCATCACGAAGAAGAATCCACCCACACCTAATATCTCGGAGAGCATCGGGCGGTTAAGGATGAAAGCCTGGCGGTTGCGTGGCTTGTCTGCCATAACGCTCTCGGATGGCGGCAGCGAGGCAAGAGCCATAGCCGCAAAGGTGTCCATGATGAGGTTTATCCACAGCATCTGCGTAACGGTGAGCGGCGACTCGGTACCCATAAAGGCGCCGATAAGCACGATAAGGCACGCCGTAACGTTCACCGTAAGCTGGAAGAGCAAGAAGCGCTGGATGTTCTGGTACAGCGAGCGTCCCCACATCACAGCCTTTCCGATAGACGCAAACGAGTTGTCGACGATGGTTATGTCGCTCGCCTCCTTAGCCACTGATGTTCCGTCGCCCATCGACAAACCCACCTGGGCAGCCTTCAAGGCAGGAGCGTCGTTGGTGCCGTCGCCTGTAACAGCCACCACCTGACCCAGTTTCTGCAACGACTCTACCAGTCGCTTCTTGTCCATTGGGCGGGCACGGGCTATAATCTTAAGGTCGAGCACGCGCTCCATAACCTCCTTGTCGGTAAGGGCGGCAAACTCGGGACCGGTGATGATATTGTCGTCGGTGTCCTTGTCGGTCCACAAGCCTATCTGTCTGCCTATCTCACGAGCCGTAGCCGGTGTGTCGCCGGTAACAATCTTGATGCTTATGCCAGCGTCGAGGCACTCCTTAACGGCAGCTGGCACGTCGGCACGCACGGGGTCGGCAATGGCAGCAATGCCAATAAAGTGGAGATGTTCGGCAGCCACCTTGCCGTCGGCAATAGCCACCTCGTTCTCGTCGAGTATGTCGAAGGCAAATCCAAGAGTGCGCATGGCACGGTTCTGATATTCGAGAAGCTGCTTCTCTATGCTGCCGCCAGTGGCTCCCTCGCCCGCAGTCTTGCACAGCGAGAACACTATCTCGGGCGCACCCTTTACATATATAATACGCTTGCCGGGCATCAGAGCCGACTTAACCACTGTTGCCATATACTTGCGCTCGGTGGTGAAGGGCAGCTGCTCGGTTATCTCGGCATCCTCGCGCAGCTTGCGGTAGTCGATGCCGTGGCTGTTGAGCCACAGCAAGAGTGCGCCTTCTGTAGGATTGCCAAGCACACGCGGATGCTCAGGGTCGGTAAAGTCGAGCTGCGCAGTAGAGTTGACGGCAATGCCCTCTGTAACGGCAGAAGTGTCGGGCGCAACGCCATAGAATTGTGCGTCGTCCACGCGCATCTGGTTCTGTGTAAGCGTGCCGGTCTTGTCGGTGCATATCACGGTAGTGGCGCCCATCGTCTCGCAAGCGTGCATCTTGCGCACGAGGTTGTTGGTCTTAAGCATACGGCGCATGCTGTATGCCAAGCTAAGCGTCACAGCCATAGGCAGACCCTCTGGCACCGACACCACAATCAGCGTGACGGCAATCATCAGCGTCTGCAACACGTATGCAATGAACGGCATAAGCTCGAAGCCCTGGTACGAGGACGAGAAGAAGTAGATAAGTATGCGGCCCACGATGATGCCGGCACCCACAACGTAGCTCATCTTGGCAACCCACTTGCCGAGGCGGTCGAGCTGCTCGTCGAGAGGTGTGCGCACCGAGTTGTCTATCTGTACTGCCTCAAACACCTTGCCCTGTTCGGTGGCGTCGCCAATGGCAGTAACACGCATTATGCCGTGGCCCTCCATCACCTTGGTGCCCTTCATTACGTGGTTGGACGCAAAGGTGGCGTCCTTGTCGAACAGGCTCTCGTCGGTTGTCTTGGGACACATAGGCTCGCCGGTAAGTGTCGACTCGTCAACGCTCAGCTGCACAGCCTCCAACAATTCGCCGTCGGCAGGCACCTCCTCGCCGGTGTTAAGCACAACGATGTCGCCCACAACGATGCTTCGGCGTGGCACCTCGGTGGTGTTCGACTGGCGTATAACCTCTACAGGCTCGTCGTCGTTCACCTGGTTGAGTATGGCAAACTCCTTGTCGGCTTGATATTCAAAGTAGAAAGACAGTCCGGTGGCAAGCAGTATGGCTACAAAGATGCCGCCCGGCTCGAAGAATACGGCAGCGCCGTGTCCCAGACCGATGTACTCGTAGAACGCTATGCCTATCGAGAGTAATCCGGCAATAATAAGGATAATGATTAGAGGGTCCTTGAATTTATCAAGAAACTGCAGCCATAGAGGTTCCTTGGCGGGTGGCGTAAGCACGTTCTCGCCATGTTCCTTTCGGCTTGCTTCTACCTCTTGGGCTGATAACCCAGTGAAGTGATGTTTTGTTTCCATTGTTGATTTATTGATAGTGTTTTTTGTTAATGCTTTCTCTGAATATACATTGTTTATATAAGGCGGTATTATCCGCCTTGCAAAGGTAACAATTTTACCAAATAAAACGACATCGACGACAATACAATTATGTTACAAATTATCTAAGACAAGAGGACAGGAGGACAGGGTGTATATTTTAAGACAGGAGAACATAAGAACAAGAGAGTAGGATGTAGACGGCTTGGGTATATGAGAACATGAGTTTGGTTGGGCTTTCAGCCCAACACTCGCAGCTTGCGTTCATCCCTCTTATGGAACGGCGAACTCCCGTTCGCCGAGCAAGCGAGGTTTAAGATATAGTGAGTGTGTGTCCACTCGCCGTAGGCGGTGTGAACAACAACCAACTTCTCACCTATAAACTCCAGTTTGTATCACTCCTAATGTCGAATGAACCTAAAATATTAGTATTTTTATTCTCTTATTATTTGTAGGTTAAAAATATTTACCTAACTTTGCAAACGCATGCCAGTCCCAGTGGGGAACGTGGTAGGCATCTTTATGGGAAATGGCGTTTTCAGACGCTAATCTTTAAGGACACGAACTTCGCAACTTCCAATCCAACCGAAGATTAGGCAACGTAAACGCCTGCGTTCGTACGATAATAGTAGACTATGGTCTGCATCATTTGTCGTGTCAATATATCTATATATGTACATATGGATTGTTTTGGTATACATGTTGATGCATATACGCTATAGTTGTGTATATACGTACATGGGCGTGGGCTGGCTGCGTTGCTTATCTCGGTTGGGTAGGCAATGCGAAGGCCTGTGTCCTTGAGATAAGCAAGAAACAGACTCCTGCGCCTTTTTTCGTATATGATTAATTCAACACGAAAACAAAAAAATAGCTGAATCTGAAGAGTCTATAAGCACAAAAACTATACATTATGATTAAAAAAAGTTTGAAGTCTTTTTCTTTTTGGGCATTATTGCTCGTTAGTTCATTGTCTC